>JAUZPH010000217.1 GCA_030706065.1 Bacillota bacterium
CTATGCGGGCAACTATATCACCGTTGGGAATTCTTATCTGGTCGGCGGCGGCAGTTTTGTTTGCAGCACTATCCAGCCGTTCACCGGCAAAGAGAGCCTCCAGAGAGAAAATAAGTGATGTACTGGCTTACGAATAAATTGGCATTTACATTTAATTGAAATTATGGTAGTATCATTTCAACAAACTTAATATGCCGACATATTAATAGACTGGGGTGGTACCACGATGCAGCTGACTCTCGTCCCCAAGACCGGTGTCTTGGAGTGGGGGTTTTTTCCATCCGGATCATAGTACGGATGCGGAAATTTAAACCTTTAGTATTCTCCTGAAAAAATATCGAATCTTCACCGATTTTTTGAAGGCGATAAATTAAAATATAAATTTCCGCATCTATATAAATTGTAAAGGAGGAATCTATAATGGGTTTAAAAGTAGGACTTGTTGGAGTAGGGCCTGTTGGCGATATGATTATCCGGGTCCTCAGAGAACGTAATTTTCCAATCGATGGAAAAATAATCGTAATGGCTACCAGTGAAAGAACAGAAGTGCTTGGAGGTGAAAGCTTTTTAGTTCGGAAAATAAGTGCTGAACTTTTTAAAGAACTGGACCTTGTGTTTTTTGCAGGTAAGGAAGGTGCTCAGGGGGCAAGTGTTCAATGGGGAAAGATTGCCGTTGATAACGGTTGTGTTGTAATTGACAATGGCGGAGATTTCAGAATGCATCCGGATTACCCTTTGGTTATCCCCGAGGTCAATATGGATGCAGTAACAAAGGATACACGACATATATGCAATCCGAACTGTTCAACAATTCAGATGGTTGTTGCCCTGGCACCGCTTCACAAAGTTGCACGCCTTCACCGGGTTGTAGTGTCTACCTATCAGTCAGTCAGCGGTTTCGGCGGAGCAGCTATGGATCAATTGAAAGATGAAATGAATCAGGTTGTTGAAGGTAAAGTTCCTGAAACAGATTCCAGGATTTTTGCCCACCCCATGGCCTCAAACTGCCTTCCGCACATAGACAGGTTTATGGCTAATGGATACACCAAGGAGGAGATGAAGATGGTTAACGAAACAAGGAAAATCTTAAATGAACCCAATCTGCTGATTAATCCCACTACGGTGAGGATTCCCGTATTGGTTGGGCATTCCGAATCTGTAAATGCCGAGTTCATGGGCGAAATGACTGCAGAAAAAGCCCTTGAGATACTTTCCGACCCAAGGCAGTCCCCCGGTGTTATAGTAATTGATGGCCCAACAGGAGATACCCAGGGGAAAGATATCCGGAAGGACCCTCTTGAACGGCAATATCCCACAGCTATGGATCTGAAAGAGGACCAATATAAGGATGCTGTTCTTGTGGGACGTATCCGTGATGATTCAACAGCGAGGAATGCAATCAACCTGTGGTGCGTTTCCGATAACCTGAGAAAAGGCGCTGCAACTAATGCCGTGCAGATTGCAGAAGCCATGCTTGAAAGAGGGCTTCTATAAAAGGACTGAATATTTATCTGCTAAACCAATAAAAGGCCTCCTGCCAGGATTAGACAATCTCAGCAAGAGGCTTGTTCAACTCCTTAAAAACTGTTACTTCACGGGAATCCTTAACACGGTTTTCCGCTTCTCCGGATCCCCTTTTCTTGGATCGGACAGATATATCTCATGATGCTTTCTCACAGCTCCGGTTTCATCGCGGCGGGCATTCTCAGTCAGAAAATTCTCCATAACCTCTTTTGTCTCAGGTTCTGTTGCGTACGGCCCTATATGCATCATCTGAACACATAATCCCTCGGTGAAAGACTCAAATCCTACCTCTTCAAGCTTCTCATTATTCTTCTTCCTTTTAGTCTCCATCAGGCACTGCTGAAATAATTCCGCAGTGACAAACTCCGGTTGTCGGATCATGAGGGTATAACGCCAATTTTCCCTCTCGGTAAAAGAAAACTTATCACTGCCCTCTATCCACCAAAGCCCTTCCAGCGGTGGGACAACATACTCGATGTATCCTTCCGGTACAATCCCCTTTTTAGGAAGCATCTTGATAGCATAACTTACTGAATACAATGCTTCTACTGATTTCTCAAACTCAGGGTTGTTGTTTGGATCTCCGCACCCGTCAACCATGACAAATTTCATCTCTGGAACGTCAATCAAAACAGGCTTTTTATTTGACGGCACATAAAGATCCTTATACTCCTTTTTATAATCCATCTTTTCCATTTTCATTCCTCCTCAATCATGATCTGTATTTCAGTGATATAGTTGTTCGGATTTCCTCTGAAAATCATCCCCGGACCCTTTACGTAAATTTCCCTGGATGGAGTTATGTCTTTAATGTTATTTTCGTTTATATAATCTATGAGCTTTTTATAGGCTTCTCCGATTTCTTCATAGGGCCCTGTATAAGTAGTTGAAATAGCCTTTCCTCCCCTAAGTATCCTCGAAGATACGACTTCGTTATTTACTTCTCTGGATACCTGTACGCATATATCCATCTCGGCATTGTCTTCTTTATATTCCCTGTCATAATACAGACAAAAGCATTTACCCGCAGCATACCTTCCACAATATTTAAACAGCCTGCCTATCTCTTTACCTACCTCATCATACCATCCAACATATCTTATAGCAGCAATCAGCATGTCAGGTATGTTCTTGACCACAATTCCGCTGCTGCTTGACATACCATTACCCTCTTCCTGCTTCTTGAATCTATTGAGCTTTTCTTGAATCTCTTCATACTTTTTTAGTTTAGTACTTATTTCCTTTGATTTTCTTTCCATGAAGTCCGTTATATCTTCATCATCGCTATAGTTTTCCAGAATCATTTTTATCTCGCTCAAGCTGAACTCAAGCTCCTTGAGGGAATTTATTGTCTTTGCCTTTTCAAGGCATTTTTCGTCATAATACCTGTAACCTGTTTCTTCATCCACCTCTGTCGGTACTAAAAGACTACATTCATGATAGAATCTCAGAGTCTTTATGCTCAACCGAGATATTTTGGAGAAATCCCCTATCTGATACAGCATATGAATCACTACTCCTACGTATATAAATTATCTCCTCCAGTTACCTGATTTGCCACTTGGGATACTTCTATAACCTAAATATAAGCCGTCCAGTAACTGGAGAGTCAACAGCTTTTTTAAGATTTTATATAAATTTTCCTATGACTTATATCGGTAGAAGCTATCTCGGCTCACCATTTCCCGGAGGGCATTTTCAAGCTCCTCAACCTTTATGGCTTTCTTAACACTCCTGTCTCTAGTTACCAATTCTATCTCACCGTTCTTCAGGTTTCTTTCGCTTACTATCAGCCTTACGGGAACCCCCAACAGGTCCGCATCTGCAAACTGCACTCCCGGAGCGGCACCTCTGTCATCCATCAGTACATCATATTTTACTTTCAGCTTATTATATAATTCAAAGGCAGTATCTCTTACAGCATCCTTATTATTATTTAAAATACAGATGTGAATATCCCATGGAGCAACAGCTGCAGGCCATATTGGGCCGTAGTCGTCATGATTGGCCTCTACTATGCAGGCCAGCAGCCTGCCGACTCCAATGCCATAGCAGCCCATGACAGGATGCTTTCTTGTTCCGTCGCTGTCTAAATAGGACATACTCATACTCTTGGTATACTTTGTACCAAGCTGGAATATATTCCCTACCTCTACTCCTCTCACCAGCTTGAGCTCTCCTCCGCAATTACAGCAGTGGTCGTGCTCATTAACCTTCGCCGCATCGAAGAATTCGTCAATTTTCAAATCTCTCTTGATGCTGAGGCCCTTGAGGTGATAATCCTGTTTGTTGGCGCCGCATATAAGATTGTCTTCCTTCTCAAGAGAAGCATCGTAAATTATATCAACATTATCTACATCAAGATTATATGGGCCGATAAAGCCAAAGCATAAGTCCACATTTTCATAATCTGTAAGCGGAAAGATATCTGCATTCATAATCTTCTTAACCTTGGCTTCGTTTACCTGAAGGTCTCCCCGGGTAAATACTATAAGAGGCCTGTGGCTTCCCTGCACTGCGAAGACCGTTGACTTCAGGAATCTCCTTTTTTCTACCCCGAAAAACTCTGCCAGAGATTCTATATCGGTTATACCGGGAGTGTGCACCTCCCTTAATTCCTCCTCGGCCTCTTCACCGGCGGCTATTGCCGAGTCAGCTACCTCCATATTTGCCTTGTAACCGCAGTTCTCACATATAACTATGGTATCTTCTCCAATATCATTCAGCAGCATGAACTCATGCGCAATCCCGCCGCCCATCATGCCGGTATCAGAACCAACGGATATTACTTCCGGAAGTCCGACCCTGGCGAATATCCTGTGATAAGACTTCAGGCATTCCTCATAGTACCTCTCCAGGTCCTCCTGGGAGGTATGAAAGGAATATCCATCCTTCATGGTGAATTCACGTACCCGTATAAGTCCTCCCCTGGCTCTTGGTTCATCCCTGAATTTAGTCTGTATTTGATATACCATAAAAGGATATTTGGCGTAAGAAGTCGCTTCGGTCCTGGTAAGATGTACTACTGCCTCCTCATGAGTCATTCCCGCAATCATGTCGTTTCCTGACCTGTCCTTAATTCTGAGCAACTCACTCCCAACACTTTCATATCTTCCGGATTCCCTCCACAGTTCTGCAGGCAGAAATACCGGCATCATGACCTCCTGTCCGTCTATGGCATCCATTTCAGCTCTAAGAATCTGCTCGATTTTTCTCTGAACCTTTTTTGCAGGCGGCAGCAAAGAAAAAATGCCATTGGCAACCTGTCTCATATATCCTCCACGAAGGAGAAATATGTGGCTTATACTGTTCGCATCTCCCGGTTTTTCCTTATACCTTTCTCCAATAAGCTTGCTCATTAACATTTCCATCACTCCTCTTTCAAAATAAAAAAGCCACTATACATTACCTGTATAGTGACAGTTATCTCACAATCCAGGTACAAGCACAAACAGCACCTGCACCTTCAGTTTTTAATCTCAGGCACAAATGCTCCGACTAGGACCCGGGTTACTATTAAAATTGTGTTGAACTATTATGTATTCCATAACCTACCACCTCTTTATGATTATTGGTAGTATAACACTTGTCAATAACGTAGTCAACAGGCTTCTTGCAGAGGCAACTTCTTCTCCTCTTGTAATCACATGGTATATACCATAGAATTGCCAGAAAACTTTATTGAAATTTTCTGTTATATCCATTATAATACAATTATGCGCTCCTTTATTGTGCACTAATTCATAACTTATTTGTTCACCGCAGCCGGTGTCTGCTATTTTGCTGCCGGCTATTCAAAAATAATATAATTTACAGGGAGGAATCATCATGGAAAACAATCAAAAACCAGGGATTGGAGCAGGGATTATCACAGTATCTATAATTCATTTCGTTTTCTCTGGAATCGGTCTTTTAATCATGCTGGCTGCTGCTGCATTCCAGGATACCATCAATTCCACTTTGGAAGCAAGTGGACAAACTGCTAGGTTGACTTCAGGACAAATTCTTCTTAGTATCGTTTTTGCTTTAATTCTCATTTTAAGTGTTATTTTAATACTGCTTAAGAAAAAAATTGGTGTTTTTATCTATTTTGCCTTCGCTATTTTAAGCCCGATTTATTCCATCATAACAAGCGGTTTCAGTTTTCTCATTTTCTTAGACTTTATACTTCCAATACTAATGGCAGTATTCATCAGCCAAAAGAAAGAGCTTTACGGCTTCGGAAACGGTACAGGCAATAGCATGTATCAATAGCACTGTCGTAACTATAGTTGGCCGTTGATACATATTGACAAATCTCAGGATTATTAAAAAAGCTGATAATGTACTCTGCAATAATTTAGCATGTACATTATCAGCTTATACCTTTCTAAAAAGAAGTAATTCTCCACTGAGTTCTTCCGATGGGGTTTACCTCTCACCACCACCATTATCCCAGCCAAAGAGGCTGCTCATGTTCTTGATAACCTGTCTACTTCCTTAAGCAAATCCGGAATTCTGAACCTTCCCTTCATATTCCGTATAAAATCCGCTGAATAGTCCAAATCTATGCCTGCGGAACTCACATAAAGCGGCTTGCTGCTCTTTCCCCTGAAAACCTCCTTGTAATTCTGCGCATCTCTGAAGAAGGTCTTTGCTACGCCAATCACTGGAATCTGCCCTTTCAACTTTTCATACAGGCGGGCACCCAATCCTCTTTTCCCATCGTCCAGCCATACAAAACTGTCGGTAATTATCAGGTCAATCTTCTCATTAACCTCTTCCAGCACCCTGAGTATGCAGGGCAGCTCTCTTCTGTAAAATTTTCCGGATTCATATCTCTGTACTCTATGAATAAAGACACTATACTTGGATATAATCTCCTGAGCCTCATTAAATACAATACAGGC
>JAUZPH010000218.1 GCA_030706065.1 Bacillota bacterium
AGGAAGCAAAAATGCAAGGGTTTTTCCGGTGCCGGTTTGAGCTTCTCCTATAACATCTCTTCCATCTTTTATATGCCTGATGCTCTCGGCCTGAATGGGGGTTGGCTCCGTAATGCCGTTATTTTTTAACACCTGTATTATATCATCACTGATACCCAATTCTTTAAAGTTCATATTTTCTGCCTTTCATTGTAGATATGTATTTTACCGCTTTTAGCTAATTAATAATACCATACTGTCAGAATTATTGCTAATAATAGTATAATTCCTAAAAGATTTTTAATACTGAAAAGAGACAAGGGGACGGTGTTTTTGTCCCGGTTTTGTACATTAAGGCGGATAATGATTAGGGCTAAGGTCTGTCCCTTCTCCTGCATATGACAGAATTGAAGCAGATGAGACTTTTTTCCGTGCAGCATATAAAGGCAACCATAAAAAAGTTCATGGGCAAATTTAAGAGAGTCGCTACAAAGTGCCTCTATAGTTTGATGTGGGAGATCACACACAACTCGAAAAGGCAGACTTATTCTTAGCAAAATCGATAGCAAATACAATATCAGTTCATTTCAGGGAATTATCTTTGAGCCCTACAATACTCATAAATGTTTTGATTGAAGTAATTTTGAATTATTATAGATGAATTATGTAATTTATAGTAATATTAATATAGGCAATAGTTTTCAACCGAGGGCAATTGTGGAAGTTGAGAATTGGTTTACGCAGTAATACAGGTACTAATCAGAATTTGTGGAGAAGATTATTTATATAATAGGAAGGTGAAAAAACATGGATAAATCTGAATTTACCAAAGCACTTGAAGTAATGATTGAACGATTTGGCCATGATACACTCGTATCACTCGCTACCCTTGACGGTAACAAACCTGCTGTCCGCATTGTAAACAGTTGTTATGAAAACGGAGCATTTTACACTGTCACATATGCACTCTCAAATAAAATGAAGCAGATAGAAGCAAATTCTACGATTGCAATATGTGGTGAATGGTTTACTGCTCATGGTGTTGGTGAAAATATGGGACATGTTTGTAATGAAGCAAACACAGAAATCGCTGCGAAGCTGAGGAAAGCATTTTCAGAATGGTATTACAATGGACATATAGATGAAAGTGACCCGAATACAGTTATTCTGCGTATCCGATTGACCGATGCAGTTCTTTTTAGTCACGGCACAAGGTATGATATTGATTTCAATTCTATTTGAACACAATAGCACGTAGCTAAACGAATTCTAATTTGTAGAGTTGATTTAATACGCGTCTTCCCCTAAAAGCGAACTAGATATTTAGCAATTGAGCAGAGCATAATTATAGATGTGTGAGTCTATATTTGAATTAATCACCTTTGAAAAATCGGTGAAGATTCGATATTTTCTCAGCCGAATAGTAAATGTTTAAATTTCCCCATCTGTAACATTTTATTCTTCCTAACAGGCATGGCCGGAAACATGTATTTCTTATATGGATTTGTATATTAAATAGGGGCCTCTTCAATACAAATCGTTGATAACATTGAAAATAAACTTTTCATTTCCGGGAAGGGTGTTATGATAAAATACAAGGGCAGCCAGTCTGATGTGGTTATACCGGATAGTGTTATGAAAATTGAACATGATACTTTTGGGAACTGCAGCAGCCTTAAAAGTATAGTCATACCGGAAAGTGTAATCCAGATAGGAAGAGGAAATTTTGAAGAATCCCAAAAACAGCTTACCTTTTATGGAACTCCAAACTCATATGCTCAATTACATGCAAAAAATTATGCTATAAAATTCTCCGATAACCGGTAAGAACGTTTTTTGGTTATTATACACGTTAAGAAGCGAAGGAGGAATATCAATGGAACTTTATGCAATCAGATATGCAAAAAACTTTGCATACGTAAATAACAAAGCTGATGATTCCGGTGAAAAGGAGTCTGACTTTATTTTCTTGTATTACCTGGCAAAGTACAATGGCAGGGTTATACTGTTTGATACAGGCTTCCGGGATGAAGAAGCCGCAGCGGGTATGGGAATAACGCTGATAGATGTAAAGGACGAGGTAAGGCATATTTTAGTAGACCCATCCTGCGTAGATACAATATTTATTACCCACAGCCATTTTGACCATATAGGAAATCTGGACTTGTATGACAAGGCCTCGGTTATTATACCGAAGCAGGAATATGATATAGCCTTCAAGGAAGGCTCAGCCGCCGTTAAGGCCCGATTAGTAGCGGGCGATGTTGTCTTGGTGGAAGACCACTACCTTTTCGAGGATAAATTCAGGTTTCAGGTAATAGGAGGACATACTCCCGGTTCTTCCGTAATCTACTTTGAGGAGTATAATAAAAGCTATGTAATTGCCGGTGATGAGTGCTATTCCTGTGATAACATTTTTAGTAATGTACCTAACGACTACTGCGCCGATCATCAAAAGAATGCGGAATTTATAGCCGATGCTCATAACAGAAACCTGATTCCGCTGCCGTACCATGATAATAAGATAATTCTGAATTACGACAGAGTCTCTGAGAATATATCAAGAATAATTTAAGGCTTGGAAAAGCCTCTTAGTAGGTCTTATGATTCTTATTCCCTCGCTGTTCGCTGCTGCTATGTAGGTGACAAGATCGCTGATGATAACCGGCAGATATCGGAATGAAAAGCTTCAAGCTCTTATTCCTGAAAAGCAGCAGCATTTTTAGTATCGGCATAATATTGTGCCTGAGCATTCCACATTTTTTCATATAATCCCTTTCCCTTTACAAGGGCTGTATGATTACCGCGTTCTACAATATTTCCGTCTTCAAATACAATAATGTCATTACAGAAACGGCAGGAAGAAAGCCGGTGGGATATATAAATTGCCGTCTTATTGCCGATCATCTCATTAAAACCGGCGTATACTTCATATTCCGCAATGGGGTCCAATGCCGCAGTAGGTTCATCCATAATAACAAAGGGCCTGTCCTGATAAATGGCTCGGGCAATTTCCATTCTCTGGGCCTCGCCTCCGGAAATCTCTACGCCTTCCTTGTCAAAATCCATGTAAACACATGTATTGATTCCCTTGGGCATCTTATCAAGCAATCCGGTCAATCTTGCCCGTTCCAGGGCATTCTTTACACGTTCTTCATCTGCCTCTTCGGAAGCCGCCACATTATTGCCCACGGTAAAGGAATATATCCTGGAATCCTGGAAGACTACGGAGAAAAGCTTCAAATACTCCTCATAAACATATTCGTTAATATCAATGCCATTCAAAAGAATCTGTCCCTCTGTCGGCTCGTATAATCTGCATAGAAGCTTGATAAAGGTCGTCTTACCGGAACCGTTCCTGCCTACAACAGCCAACCGTTCTCCTATGTTAAAAGTCATATTCAAATCCTTGATGACATAATCTTGTGTCCCGGGATATTTGAAATATACATGACGGAATTCAATAACGAACCGGTTGTCCTGGGGCTTTTCCACAGGAATAGTTCCATTATGCTTCATAGGATCCAGCTCCAGAAAATAGAGCATCTCCGCCAGGTACTGATTATTTAACCGCAGTGCCGACAAATTCGTCAAAAACTCGGAAAAGGAGCCGATAAACTGCATAATGCTTCCTGCATATCGGACTACATTACCGATGGTTATGGTACCAACCAATGCCCGGAGTCCCACAAACAGATATACAAAACCACCAGCTAAAGTAGAAACCGGCTGGTTTACCAGTTCAAATCTCCACCTCACCTTTTCCATCATTTCCGTATTGCGGCTCACATTCTTCAACAAGTTGTCATTCTCCTGCGAGATCAGGTTTTTCATATGAAACATCCTGACATCTTTCCCTTTTTCACTGGCATCCAGGAAATTATTAAAGTAATAAAAGAAAGTACGATTCAGGATCATCATTTTATCCTGGCTTTCTCTTCCCGTAGCCTGCATCTGCTTCATGGAGCGTATGGAGAAGAACATTCCTATGGCTATCAGGAAAATCAAACCTAATGCGAAGATGGGAGAATTAATAATCTTTTCAGAGAGTGTATCCGTACGTCCTGATTTAAGAAACAGGGGAATGACCACGCATGT
Organism: Bacillota bacterium; assembly: GCA_030706065.1. Classification (GTDB taxonomy): domain Bacteria; phylum Bacillota; class Clostridia; order Clostridiales; family Clostridiaceae; genus JAEZDX01. The sequence goes on from JAUZPH010000218.1 coordinate 4,078, forward strand.
AGATATCAGAATGGAGAAACCGGTCCGTACAACAGCCTCCATTTTGTTGAATAATATAAAATAAACGCCGTCGTGGCTGTATTCCCATTGTTTTCTCACTATTGTCTGGATTTTTTCATCTTCAATATATTCATAATCCATGGACATCAGCTTTTCACTCATCAAAATTCCCTGATAGTTATGCATATTTCTGTATTTTGTCCATTTTACTTTTCCAAGATAATATTCAACCAAAGAAATAACAAGCTTTATGCTTACCCCCAATACAGCATAACGGATCATCCGGGGAATATCTTTTCCTTCATATAATGCATCGATAAGAAGGCCGGAGAGAAAAATCGTGATATATGGTTGAATAGCTTCCAGAATACTCTGTGTTATGATCAAGGGTAACATTACTCTGTCAACCTTCCAATAGTACTTAAGCGCCTTCACGGTAATTGCTGCATCTCCAGAAAAGCCTTTTTTGCTTGCCTTGTTTTTACTATTATCAGACATAAATAATGTCACCTCCTTCAATTATTTTCTTGGTTCTTTCTTTTTCTTCTGCCTCTTCCTTATAGTAGCGGCTCTGTATTTCAAACATATTCGCATATTGGCCGTCAGCCTCCATCAGGGCGTCATGGGTTCCTTCTTCGACTATCTCCCCGTTCTCCAACAGGATAATCCTGTCGCAGAAACGGGTACTGGAAAGCCTGTGGGAAATAAAGAGCGATGTCTTGTCTGCTGTCAGATCTCTGTATTTTAAGTAAATCTCATTCTCTGCTATCGGATCCAGTGCAGCAGTTGGTTCATCAAGAATCAGAAAGGATGCTTCTTTATATAATGCTCTGGAGAGCAGCAGCTTTTGTTTTTCACCTCCGGACAAATCGACAGCCTCGGAAGACAGCTCCCGGACCAGAAGTGTTTTCTCTCCCTGAGGCAGTTTTTCTGTTTTATCCTTCAAGCCCGAAAGATACAAGCATTCCTCTATTTTGGACGGATCAGACTGCCCGGCTCTTTCACATGAAATATTATCAGCGATGGAAATCGGCAGCAGCTGTGCATCCTGAAACACTGCAGATACCATGGAATAGTATTCCTCCCTGTCATATTCATGTATAGGGACACCATTCACCAGTATTTCTCCTTCTGTCGGATGGTAAAAACCACACAGCAGCTTTACCAGTGTTGTCTTTCCGGCACCGTTTAATCCTACAAGAGCCACTTTCTCGCCTTTTTCAATCTTCAAATTAATATTGGACAGGGTAGGTTTTCCCGCTGCAGAATAGGAAAAGGAAACATTTTTAAGCTCTATACTTACTGCTGCTTTTTCGCTATTTATCTTCTCACCGGCTTTTTTCACATTTCCCTTCCACTTGTTCTGTACCTCAAAGCATTCCCTTATTGCATGGAAGGCATATCCACCGCGGGCAAGCCATTGAATTTCTTCCACGCATTTTCGAAACCACACACTGAAGCCTGTTACAAGACTGGTATACAGTACAAAATCCGATACTGTCAATTTGCCGTTAGCAATCTGGTAAATAAGGTAGATATACGCGGCAATGTCTCTTACAAATACCATGGCTTCATCTGTTGCCCCGGAATAATAGTACTGCAGCTGCTGTATACTCAAGAATGTTTCATTTTCTTTTAGAAGGGTATGATACATATTCAGAAACCATTTTTTCATTCCGAAGAGTCTTATATCCTTACCCACTGAAAAGTCCATTACCTGGTTGTTGATATAACGGAGCTTTCTTCTTACCTTTGCCGATTTGGCCGCATTGTCATCTTCATGACGGAGCGCCCTTGCAGCCATGGCTATACTGACAAGAACGGAAGCCATGATAAACAGTAAAATCCACCCGCTCTGTTTTGCAAGCATGGTGCCGTATATTGCCATGCCTATTACGCAGCTTGCTATTGCTCCTGGACTGCTGATACACCTTTCTATCGGTCCGTCTCCCCATTCGGCAATCCAATAAAAAGCCAGGCTCTGCTTGTTCTGGAAATCCTGTGTCTCCAAAATATCATAATCTATATCCATCTTTTTATCACACAGCATTGACAAGTATTTGAAACGGTAGTTTTCTTTTTCCTCTTTCAGAACCATCTGAACCCTTGAATTTATCAGATTGAATAAAAGCATGATAACCATCAGGCCGCCGACATATCCGGCATATTTCGCTACATTCCACTTTTCCTCCAGGCCCTTTACAACCATGGTAGGTAAAAGAACTGCAAATATAGGTATCAGCATATCAGGCACCAAACGAAAAATTCCCAGATAAAAAAGCTTCGGATTCCAGGCGTGTAAGTTTCTGTAATG
>JAUZPH010000219.1 GCA_030706065.1 Bacillota bacterium
TCACCGGAATGGTATGCGGTGCTATCGATATGGTCTCACAGGCCGTTGTCATTGAGGATTTCGACAACTCTGCGGACTTCATATCCGACCGTGATTACTTTGACATCGAAGCTTCCGCTGAAGTTAATGCAGCAGTATCCCTTTTCAGGCTTTTAAGAAAGAGGTCGCCTCATTTACATCCCCATCCATACGGTGAAAAAATAACAAAACATTGACATAACAAAGGAGGAATAACTATGCAAGGAACATCAACTCAAAACACTGCAGACTTTACTGCCAATATGGATACACTTATAAGCGATCTGCATAACTTTGCAAAATCCGATTCAGTACTTGGTGCTCCTCTGACAGTTGGAGATAAGACCTTGGTACCGTTAATGTCCGTCACCTTCGGATATGGTACCACCGGTTCCAGCGGGAAAGCGCCTGCAGGTGCAGGTTCCAATGTTTCCATGGGAGGTATCGGCCTGGGAGCAAGAGTTTCAGCCAATAGTGTAGTTGTAATAGATAAAAACTCCGTCCAGGTACTTCCTACCAACGAGAAGACAAACATGGGCCAGATGATGGATAAGATCCCTCAGGCATTATCAAGTATGGGCCAAAGCATGATGGGCGGAGGTGCCCAAGGACAGCAGCAGGGCGGCGCACAAGGACAGCAGAATGCCGGACAGTCCCAACAGTCCGGGCAGCAGAGCTCACAGAAAGGTTAGCAGCAGTACTAAGAACTGTTACATCTTCACAAAAAAACACTGGCTTCGTTTTTTGCCAGTGTTTTTCCTTTATTTACATCTGTTAAGTGCGCTTATAAGCGCATTGAGGGATGCGGTATCAATATTCTCCGACACTCCGACCCCAAAACAGCGCCTGCCTTCATTCTCTATCTGTATATAACAGACAGCTCTTGATTCGGAACCTAATTCAAGGGCATGCTCATCATAGGAAATGAATTTGCAGCCATTGATATTGTTGTGATGAAGTGCATTGAAGAAGGCATCTACCGGCCCGTTTCCTATACCCTCGATGTTTTTGTCAACACCGTTTACAGATACCGTTGCCCTTATATTAACGGTATTGATGTCCGTCTCCACATCCTGCACCGATTTGATCTCATAGCTTCTCAGCTTGTACGGCTGCTTTTTGTAAAGGTACTCTTGTTTAAACAGTTCAAATATCTGTTCAGGGAGAAGCTCCGTACCCAGAGAGTCGCTCTTATCCTTGACAAGGCTTCCGAATTCGGCATGCATTGCCTTCGGGAGGAAGAATCCAAACTCACTCTCCATGATATAGGCTGTTCCGCCCTTTCCGGACTGGCTGTTTATTCTTATGATCTCCTCATACTCTCTCCCCACATCATGAGGGTCAATAGCTAGATAAGGCACTTCCCAATATGGATTGTTTTCCTCCTTCATAGCTATCAGGCCTTTTCTTATTGCATCCTGATGGGAACCTGAGAAGGCTGCATATACAAGTTTTCCGGCATAGGGATGGCGGTCATGCACAGTAAGCTTGGTACACTCCTCATAAACCTGGATGATATTAGTTATATTTGAAAAATCCAATTTTGGATCTATTCCCTGGGAGTAAAGGTTCATGCCCGTGGTCACAATATCCAGGTTACCGGTTCTCTCTCCGTTGCCGAAAAGTGTCCCTTCGATTCTGTCGGCACCGGCCAGCAGCCCCAGTTCGCTGGCAGCAGTACAGGTACCTCTGTCATTGTGGGTATGAAGACTTACTATCACACTTTCCCTGTCAGACAGACTCCTGCAGAACCATTCTATCTGGTCTGCATATACATTCGGTGTTGCCATTTCCACAGTACCTGGAAGGTTTATTATTGCCTTTCTTTCCGGAGTGGGCTTCCAAACCTTCAGCACAGCCTCGCAGATTTCCAGGGCATAGTCCAGTTCTGTGCCGGTGAAGCTTTCTGGCGAATATTCAAAGGTGAAATTTGTTTCATCGTATTTTTCTCTCAGTTCGTTGAAAAGCTCTGCCCCATGAACAGCAATATCAACGATTTCTTCCTTGCTCTTTCCAAAAACCACCCTCCTCTGGAGAGTAGAAGTGGAATTGTAGAGATGTACAATGGCATTCTTAACCCCTTTTAGTGCCTCGAAGGTCTTCTCTATTAGGTGGTCCCTGGACTGGGTCAACACCTGTATTGTAACATCCTCCGGTATGAGGTCTTCCTCAATAAGCCTGCGGATGAAGGTATGTTCCGTATGGGAGGCGGACGGGAATCCTACCTCTATCTCTTTAAATCCCATATCTACAAGCAGCTTGAACATCTTAAGCTTTTCATCCACATTCATCGGTACCGGAAGTGCCTGGTTTCCGTCACGGAGGTCCACACTGCACCATACAGGCGCATGCTCTATCTGCCTGCTAGGCCACTGGCGATCCTGCAAATTGACACCCGGATATCTTTTATACTTTTCATAAGACATATTATAGCCCCCTTTTAAAATGAGATATTTTGAAGTAACACGATTATTTTTGCCCCAAAATAAAAAAACCCCGTCTCTAAAACATAGAGACGAGGTAAATCCCGCGGTACCACTCTTATTAGTCCTCTTGTAAGAACTCCCTTTTCGACGGCACAACCAGATTTCAATGGCCTTTACCATCTATCCCTGTAACGTGGGAAATACGTTCTACCCTACCGCCGGATTTACAATCATGCATTCCGCTTTTAGGTGACAGTTCACAGACGAGTTCGAGATCTAGAAACTACCGGATCGCAGCACCTCCGGCTCTCTGAAAATTTCTTTAATCTTTACTATTTCTGTTCATCACTTTATATTAGGTATAATTATACAACTATATTCATGGAATGTAAATAGCAATTTATTATTTTATTAAAGGGGATTACTTGAGCTTATATTGTGGTCACCTACAATATCATTTCTTCCATCCAACAGATGATTCATACCGCGCATAAAAGGAAAAAGGACAGGAAAGTATGGCAGTGCATTATATGACACTAACCTCTTCCCGTCCTTTCTCAAGGCTCTCTTAAGAATGTGGTCATGGACTTCAAACCTAATACTATAATTTCTATTCTCAAATATCGATTCTATCAATATTTTTCGAATTTTTATAGAAATTCTGATGAGCCTCGGCTAAGAGTTTATCTCCTTGGCCCGCGGTTACTCTGCTGTTTTCTGGACTTCCTGCATTCAGGGCATCTTACAGGATCATTTTCAAAGCCTTTTTCCTTATAAAACGCCTGCTCGCCTTCTGTAAACACGAATTCCTTATCACAGTCCTTACATACCAAATTCCTGTCCGGCATATGGTTTCCCTCCTTTTCTTCGGAGTTAGCTTCATATATTGTTTATTCTAACTCTTCTACTCCTTATTATTAACGTCATAACTGCATTTATAACATGTAAATTTTAAAATTTTGGAGTTTATTTGACAATAACCCATCAGCAGATATGGAAACAACAAAGTATCTCACTATGGAATACCAATAAATAAGAGTTGATTTTTTGAAGATATTCAATTTCTTTGATATAATTTTATTAGGGAGATGGTAAAAATGTCAGGTGAAAAGATACTCATAATAGATGATGAGAAGGAACTTTTGGATGTGATCTCAATGTATTTAAAATCCGAGGATTTCATTATAGAAAAATCGCAGGACGGCAGGGAAGGCTACAGTAAGTATCAGACTTTCAAGCCCGATATGGTAATTCTTGATATCAAGCTTCCGGGAATGGATGGCATGGAATTATGCAGAAACATACGAAGGAACTCCGATATACCGATTTTGATGTTGAGCGCAAAAAACGGTGATATGGACAAGGTCTTGAGCCTGGGCTTGGGTGCCGATGACTATGTTACCAAACCTTTCAGTACCAATGAGCTGGTAGCGAGAATTAAAGCGCATCTGAGAAGATATACAGGCATTTCTTCAAATAAGAAGGAAATTCTTCAGTATGGGAAGCTTCAGATTGACTGTAAATCCTACAGTGTATCAGTAGAAGGCAAGCCAGTAACCTTGGCTGCCAAGGAGTTTGAGGTCCTCTCCTTCCTGGCAAGGCATCCAAACCGGGTGTTTTCCAAGGAACAGGTATTTGACCAGGTTTGGGGATATGATGAATTCGGTGATGTTAATACTGTTACTGTACACATAAGAAAGATAAGAGAAAAGATAGAAGAAGACCCCTCCAGTCCTCAATATATAAAGACGGTATGGAGTGTCGGGTATAAATTTGAAGGTGGCTCAAAATGAAAAAAATCAATATAGGGAAAAGCCTGCTGCGGAATTGCCTGATGATCTTACTCCTTCTTATACTTACTTCGGCGATAAGTATAATGTTCATCCTTTACACAGGCAGGCAGAGCAATACATACAGCAGCCTGAAGACAGTAAAGGTCAATGTAAATGAAGCATTAAGTTTTATGGAAGACAACTTTGATTCAATTGGAGACCCATCAGTGAAGATTGGTCTGTCCGATATATTGAAAAAGGATAACCTTGAAGCTGTCCTGCTTGATGTTGAAGGCAGGATTTTGTTCAGCTCTTCCGGCAGCATTGCCGCTGCCTCCGATGAAACGGTAAATATCAAATACGTGAATCTGGAGGACTCATATCATTTTAACTGTTCATCTCCGGTGCTTGTGAATAATAAAGTAGTCGGAAACAGTATATTTTCACTCCCCAGAGACATGGTATCGGACAATTCCGGTACCATCCCATTCTATATGTTCCTTCCATTAATAGCCGGAATAGCCTCAGTCCTCTTCATGATACTGCATCTTTATCTTTTTACGGTAAGGAATTTATTAGTGCCTGTTAAAGAACTTAACCATTTTGCCTCATCTGTTTCAAAGGGAAACTTCACCAGCAGGCTGACCTTTGAAACAGACTCAGAAGTAACAGAAGTTTTTTCTGCACTTCAGCTCATGCAGGAGGAGCTCAAATATTCGCTGCAGAGACAGATGGACATGGAAAAGGAACGCAGGGAGTTTATAGCATGTATCTCCCATGATTTAAGAACTCCTCTTTCCTCAATAAAGGCCTATGCCGGAGCCATAAAGGACGGTTTTGCCAAAAGTGCCGGGGACTTAACAATCTTTTCTGGAATAATTGACAGCAAGGCAGACAGCATTTCAAAACTGATTGACGACTTTTTTGAACAAAGCAAGGCAGAGCTTGGTCAGTTGAAGATAAATAAACGGCCAATATACAGTAAAGAACTTATACTTAAAGTGTATGAAGCCCATAAATTCGAGTTTATGAAAAGGGGCCAGAGCTTTATTTTGATGGACAACCTTCCTGAGGCCTTGATAGATGCAGACCCGCTGAGATTGGAACAGGTTCTTTTCAACCTTCTGCTAAATGCAGGAAAATATACTCCTGAAGGCGGTACAGTGCAGCTTGGAGTTTTTTCGGAAGCCTCCATGGTGAAATTTTTTGTCAAGGACAACGGTATAGGTATTTCCAGCTTCGATATGCCGTACATATTTGAAAAATTCTTCAGAGGTGAGAAATCCAATTCCCCGGAATATATCGATGGTTCCGGACTTGGCCTTGCCATATGCAAATATATTGTGAAAGCACACAACGGACAAATTTATGCAGAGAGCAGCTCAGGTTCCGGCAGCACCTTCTATTTTACAATTCCAAAGGCGTAAAAGAGTTAATAAATCCTTAAGAATTGGAAAAGGGTTAGCTAAGATATATGTTTTATCATATTAGATATGAAGTTAATGTTCAAAGTCACACATCTCAAAAAAGGGGTTGTAAATATGTCAAATACAATTTTAACTACCAGAGACCTTTGCAAAACTTATCTGTCTGACGGCGAAGCAGTCCATGCCATTAAAAATATTAACCTGGATATATATGAAGGGGATTTCACTGTAATAATGGGCAGCTCAGGCTCCGGAAAATCAACCCTGCTCTACCTGCTCAGCGGTATGGAGGATGCCACCAGCGGTACAGTGGATTTCGGCGGTACGGAACTCAGCAGGCTGAAGGAAGACGAACTCGCTAAATTCAGAAGGAGCAGGATAGGTTTTGTGTTTCAATCCATCAATCTTGTTCCCAATCTGTCCCTCATAGAGAATGTGGTACTGCCCGGATATCTTCTTGAGCGGTATAAATCAAAGGTAGATAATAAGGCAGAGGAACTGCTCAGGCTGGTAGGACTTGAAGAGCAGAAGCTCAGGCTTCCCTCCCAGGTTTCCGGCGGACAGCAGCAGAGGGCAGCCATTGCCAGGGCCCTGATCAATTCACCTCAGATTCTCTTTGCAGATGAACCCACAGGTGCCTTGAATTCTACTCAGGGACAGAATATTCTGGACGCCTTCACTGAGTTGAATAATCAGGGACAGACTATAATAATGGTTACTCACGACATCAAGGCCGCCTGTAGA
>JAUZPH010000022.1 GCA_030706065.1 Bacillota bacterium
ATAGCCTGTCTTTTCAGGGACTCCTATTCTGTAATCGTAGTGTACCATTGGTGTAAAGTTATAGACAGCTATAGTGTATTCTCCGTCTTCTGCCTTTCTCATAAAGGCTATGACACTGTGCTCCACGTTCTGAAAATCTATCCAGTTAAAGCCCTCGGGCTTATGGTCAAGCTCCCACATAGATTTTTCAGAGAGGTACAGATGGTTCAGAGCCTTTGTATACTGCTGCATCTCCTTGTGAGCAGGATAATCCAAAAGCAGCCAATCCAGCTCCTGCTTGCAGTTCCATTCTATAAATTGTCCGAATTCCCCGCCCATAAACAGCAGCTTCTTTCCCGGATGGCCCATCATGTAACCAAGCAGCAGCCTCAACCCTGCAAACTTTCTCCAATAGTCGCCATTCATCTTGTTAATCAGAGACTTCTTGCCATGGACAACCTCATCGTGGGAAAGCGGAAGCACAAAATTCTCGGTATATGCGTAGGTCATGGTGAAAGTTATGCTGTTATGGTACCATTTTCTATGCACCGGGTCCTTCTCCACATACTTCAGTGTTTCATTCATCCAGCCCATATTCCACTTATAGTTGAAGCCTATGCCTCCAAGGTAGGTCGGTGCAGTAACCATGGACTTTATGGAGGAGTCCTCCGCCATCATGAGCGGGCTTTTGACCTCCTTGAATACTGCCTCATTGAGCTTTTTAAGGAACTCAATGGCCTGCAGGTTTTCATCGCCGCCGTATTCATTTCTAAGATCCAGTCCTGACTTTTTTCCATAATTCAGGTACATCATATTTGCAACGGCATCCACTCTTATTCCGTCAATATGATATTTCTTAAACCAAAACAGCGCATTTGAAATCAAAAAACTGTGCACATGGGGTTTTTCAAAATCAAAATTGGCAGTACCCCAGTCGTAGTTTTCCCTTCTCATTTCATCTGGATTTTCATAGAGATATGTACCGTCTAACTTGTACAAGCCGTGTTCATCCTTGCAGAAGTGCCCCGGTACCCAGTCCATTATGACTCCAATACCTCTTTGGTGGCACCTGTCTACAAAATGCATGAAATCCTCCGGTGTGCCGTAACGGCTTGTGAGGGAATAATAGCCCACTGTCTGATATCCCCAGGACTCATCCAGAGGGTGCTCTGTCAAGGGCATAAGCTCTATATGGGTGTAGCCCATGTCCGAAACATAATCCACCAGCGCTTCCGCCAGTTCCCTGAAGTTATAGAAATGTTCATAGCCATGGACTCTCCAGGATCCAGCATGTACTTCATAAATGTTTATAGGACTCTTATACAGGTTCTTCTTCGACCTTTCCGAAAGCCACTCACTGTCCTTCCAGCTGTACCCGTCCAGGTCAACTGCCGCAGAAGCATTTCCCGGGCGAAGCTGCCCGTAGAACCCATATGGGTCAGACTTCAACACTCTTTTCCCATCCGGCCCCACAATATCATACATATAATAATCGCCTTCACCGATATCCTTTATAAATATGCTCCACACGCCGTTTCCGTCCTTGTGCATGAGGCTGTGTTCACCCTGCCAGTGATTAAAGGTACCAACCACCCTTACCTCTTTGGCTGCCGGAGCCCAAAGGACAAATTCTGCTCCCCGCACTCCGTTCCGGCTTACAAAATGACAGCCAAAGTAATCATAGGTATTAAAATTATTTCCTTCAGCAAATGCTTGAAAATCAAAAGCCTTTAAAGTCCTTTTCAAATGAGAGCTCATAATTATCCCCCTATTTGTTTTTGTCCACCCAAACCCACCGGGCAGCATTTATCTAGATGGTTTTACCCTTTTCTCCGCTTCCTGAAAAATTCCGTCAGTATCTCGCTGCAGCCATCATTATATGCCAGGTGCACCTTTACAGTATTATTTATATGATCGCTTTCTATTATATTAATGACCGATTCACAGTCACCTCTGTCTGTATTCGGAGCTCCGATATAGAGGTTGCTCAGCCTGCTCTGGGCTATTGCCGAGGCACACATGACGCAGGGCTCAAGGGTGACATACATGTCACAGCCTGCAAGCCTCCAGTTATTCAGTGCCTCACAGGCCTTCCGAATGGCAAGTATCTCGGCATGGGCGGTAGGGTCCTGGGTGGTTTCCTTCAAATTGAAGGCCGCCGAAATTATTCTGTCATCTTTAACTATTACCGCCCCTATGGGCACTTCCTTCAAATATAGAGCAATTCTCGCCTGCTCCAGCGCCGCTTCCATAAAATCCATATATTCCGTCATCCTTTTAAAGATTCTATCTTGTTATGATAAAAGCCGAGGGCAGTGACCTTGGGCCGTATTGACTGCAGGGGCTGTTTATTATCTGATCCTGATAGACCATTGTTGTGGAGGAACCTCCGTCAAGATTGGCTGCATTATATGCTCCATACTGCAGCATTATATCCTGAACATCCTTAAGACTTGCCCCAAGGCTGCTGGGCTGCCTGCCATCGATAACCAGCATGATTACAGTACCGTCTTTTTTCTGGCCGATGGCGGTTCTCGGCTGCAAGCTCCCCGGAGTATCGGTATTGGACTTTATAAGCCCTTGGCCGTTAACAACCAGATATGGTCCAAAGGTTACTGCATCCTTAATCCTATTTTGCTTAGCCTGCGCAATAGTATACCTTCCCAGTACCATCTGGGAATCCTCATTGAAGCCTATTATCTGATACGTCTGTTTAGCGTCTCCGTACAGGACCTTTCCGTCCTGCATAAGAAGCCCCATGGGAATACCGCCGGTACCATGGCCGCCGTCATCTCCGAAGCCTCCCGAATTTATGCCTCCTATGGCATTGTTCTCCTTTACCATATCAAGCAGCTTCATACCCTGAGTTCCGATTTTGGTGGACGTTGCCACCTTCACCATGGAAGGATTTTTTATAAGCAGAATATACCCTTTTACTTTGCTGTTACTTATGTTGACAAGCTCTACCTGGTCGTCCTTTTTCTCTATATCCGCGTCTGTTACGGAAATTGCATTTACATCACTCTGGGAGTTCTCATCGTGCACTGCATACTTTTCCATGATGCTGTTAATGTCTTCGTCATTAAGGAACCAGGTGGCAAGATATTGATGTGTGAGGGTAGTCATTGCTGTAGTCACCACTACTTCCTTTATATTGGCAAAAGGCCCGTAGTATACCATAGGCATGCTGAATGCAAATCCTACTGCAGTCTGCATAACCAGGAACAGTACCAGATTAATTATTATCAGCTTTAGTTTTCTTTTGCTAGAAGATTTTTTAGATCTTTTTCCTGCCAAAAGTATCACTCCATCATCAATTATTTATAGATATCAATTACAGAGACTTGTCCTGAAGCTTCTCAGACTATCAGACAAGCTTATGAATGTATAAATTATTCCTCATATTATTACGAAAATTCAGATTCATAGTACTAATATTTTATCATAATATACATATCGTAGACCAGCTATATTTTTTATTCATGATTATCTGTACTATTACCGCTTTTGATACAGGTGTATAGTTGAATCCCGGCATCCTGCTTCTTTGAAGCATTCTGTAATACTCAGTCAAAATAAAAAGAAGGTTAATGAGGTGGAACTACATTAACCTTCTTTTGTCTATCGCTCTTCCCTGAAGTATGCATTACCCAAATTTTTTGGAGGAGAGCTGGTTTTTGACTTGATAATAGATACAATGACAAGAATTATTATGGTAACTACATAGGGTAGCATGTCAACCAGGTATTGGGAAATCCAATATAATTTCGTATGCTGAAGATAAAAGCCAAGTATACTCATACCACCGAATAAATAAGCTCCTATAATGGCCTTGTACGGATTCCAGGCGGCAAATATAACAAGGGCAATAGCTATCCAGCCTCTGCCTGTCACTACATTGTCCTGCCAGCTGTTTACATAGACAAGGGATAAATAAGCTCCGCCGAGGCCACAGAGGGCGCTTCCCAGTAAAATATGGACATATTTATATAGCGATATATTTACACTGGCGGCGTCGGCACAGCCGGGATTTTCTCCAACGGCCCTCAAATTAAGGCCTTTGCTTGTATTGTAAATATATATACCCACTATTACAGCAACTATATATCCAAAATAAACAAAAACATCCTGCCGGAAGAAAACCGGTCCGAGAACAGGAATTTTGCCAAGTAAGGGAATGCTATAGGTATGGAAGAAATGCTTAATTGAATCCGGCGCAGACTGTCCAACCATTGTTTTCCCCATAATGCTGGCAAAGCCTGTGCCAAAAATAGTCAGTGTCAGTCCGGTTACAACCTGATTTGCCCTAAGGGTTACAGTAATGAAGGCGTATATGAGGCCTCCCAGAGCGCCTGCCGCAACCGCTGCCAGCATTGCCAGTATGGGGCTTTTAGTGCTTAAACCTGCACTGAAGCCAACGGCAGAGCCCATAAGCATCAGGCCCTCTACCCCCAAATTCAGGCTGCCCACACGTTCCATGATTATTTCACCGAGAGTTGCAAAGAGTAGCGGAGTTCCCGCTACAACTGCAGCCGGCAAAAATGCTATCCAATTCATACTCCAGCACCTGCTTTCTTCTCAATTTTAAACCTGATAAAGAATTCACTGCCCAAAACAAAGAACAAAATCATTGCCTGGAGTACATCCGCCACTGCTTGCGGTATCCCTTGTATATTGGCTGCACCTCTCACCAGAGCAGCAAACAGGAAAGATACCACCGCTATAATGGGAGCACTGAGTGATCCAAGCCATGAAATGATTATGGCAGTAAAGCCGACATTTCCGGAAACATTCTCAGAAAGTACACCGCTGACTCCGGATACCTGTATCATACCCACCAGTCCGCAGAGACCTCCACTGAGAAGTATGGATATTATGATTGTCTTTCTTATATTTACGCCGGAATACCGTGCTGTATTTTCACTCTCTCCAAGTACCGCAATTTCATATCCTTTTTTTGTATAGTTCATAAAAATATAGATGAGTATTATAAGGACTATAGCTATTATCCAACCGATATTAATGCCTAAAACCTTAGGGAGCAGTGCATTCTTCTGAAAAGGTGCAATTTTAGCAAAACCCAGGGATTTCGGATCCTTCCACGGGCCGTATTTGAGGTATGTTACCCACTTTAATGCTATATAATTCATCATAAGTGTAACGATAGTTTCATTGGTACCCCATTTTGATTTGAAAATCGCCGGAAGAAGAGCCCAAAGACTTCCTCCGATGATGGCGGCAGCTGCCATCACAAGCAATAACAGCGGCTTTGGTATATTCGGGGTAAATAACCCGAAGATTGAAGCAGCAAAAGCTCCCATCAAAATCTGTCCCTCTCCGCCGATATTCCAGAACTGCATCTTAAAGGCTACCGCTATTCCAAGGGCAGCAATACAGAGAGGAATTGCCTTGGTTATAGTCTCCCGGAAGGAATAGGACGATCCAAATGCTCCCTTGATCATCGAATTATAAACCTTAACCGGATCCAGATTCATTAAAGATAAAAATATCGCTGAAACAAGCAGTGCAAGAACTACCGCCGCTATTCTGATGACAGCACTTTTCCTCTTGCTTATCTCATCACGTTTTACAAATCTAAGCAATTAAACAACCCTCCAGTATTCCTTTTTTGCACTGAAGGATTATCAATCCTTCAGCTCCCAGTATTCCTTATATGCACAGAAGGATTATTAATCCTCCTGCACCTTGTTCTTGATCCCCATCATAAGCAGCCCCAGTTCTTCCTTCGAAGTTTTTGACGCGTCCACTGTACCTGTGATTTCACCCCTGCTTATGACAGATATCCTGTCACATAGCTGGATGAGTACATCCAGGTCCTCCCCAATGAATAATATACCTACTCCCTTTTCCTTCTGCTCATTTATCAAATTGTATATTGTATAACAGGTATTTACATCCAGGCCTCTTACAGGATAGGCCATTATGAGCAGCTTAGGACTTGAAGCCAGTTCTCTCCCCAATAATATCTTCTGAATATTTCCGCCCGAGAGGTTCTTTACCGGGTAATGTATTCCCGGAGTCTTAACCTTCAGCTGACTAACTATTTCCTTCGCCTTTGCCGCCGCGGGCTTCTTATTTATAAACAAGCCCTTTTGAAGGTTATATTCCTTCAGCATGATGTTGTCTACCATATCCATGGCCCCAACAAGCCCCATGCCCAATCTGTCCTCAGGAATAAAACTCATACTGATGCCTTTTTTAATTATCTCCCTTGTGCTCTTGCCCAGGATATTATCGCCTTCGAAGATTATTTCCCCTTCCTTAACCTTCTGCATACCGAATATAGACTCGCAGAGTTCCTTCTGGCCGCTGTTTACTATTCCTGCAATTCCAAGTATTTCACCGGCTTTTATTTTAAAGCTCAGTTTCTTTATAACCTCTATACCCTCTGCATCATATACTGTAAGGTCCTTAACTTCCAGTATATCCTTGTCTCCCTTTACCGGAGGCCTGCTTATTGACAGGTCAACAGCATGTCCCACCATTAATTCCGCCAGCTGATTGGGATTTGTAGCTTCCTTCTTTATTGTAGTTATGGTCTCACCTTTTCTCAGGACAGTTACCTTGTCTGCAATCTCCATAACCTCATCCATCTTATGGCTTATGAATACAACGGCGCAGCCCTGCTCCTTCATCTTATTCATAATATTAAAGAGCTTCTTTGTCTCCTGGGGGGTAAATACCGTAGTAGGCTCGTCCAAAACAAGTACTCTGGCACCCCTGTACAATACCTTGATTATCTCCAGAATCTGTTTTTCTCCAACGGACATGTCATATACCCGTTTGTTAAAATCAATATCAAGGCCATACTTGTCTACGATATCCTTGATATCCTTTTGAATTCTATTCTTATTCATAAAAAGGCCGGTTTTCTGGCCAAGCATTATGTTTTCCAGTCCCGTCATCACATCTACCAGCTTAAAATGCTGATGAACCATTCCAATCCTGGCTTTGGCTGCATCTTTTGGAGAAGTAAATTTCGTTTCCTTTCCATCAACAAAAATAGAACCTCTGTCAGGGATATAGATCCCTGACAGAATGTTCATTAGAGTGCTTTTTCCTGCTCCATTTTCTCCTAATAGTGCATGGACTTCTCCACTATACAATTCCAGGTTTATATTGTTGTTGGCAACTACCTTGCCAAAAGTCTTTGTTATCTGCTTCATGGATATATATGGAACATTACTCACATTATCACCCTTTTTCTATTTTACTTTTCCGTCAACGCCTTTAACAAACCAGTCAAAGTTTAACATATCGTGATCGGACATAACTTCGCCTTCTTTAACTTTCAGGTTGCCCTGGTTATCATATATCGGCCCTACAAATACCTTGTTCTTTCCTGATAATATATCCGCCTTTGCTTTATCTATAGCGGCCTGTGCTCCTGCTGGTGCATTTTCAGTTAACTTTGTAAGTGAAAGTATGCTCTTGCTGTCATCTGAATCTATAGCTCCGAAGTAGCTTTCTGCTTTCCAGGTTCCATCTAATATCTTCTTAGCCTGATCTACATAGTATGGTCCCCAATTCCAGATAACATTTGTCATGTTTGCCTTTGGAGCAGCCTTGCCCATATCTGAGTTATAGCCTATTGACCAGATTCCTGCTTCTTCTGCTGCCTGCTGTGGTCCTGTTGAATCCTGATGCTGTGCAATAACGTCTACGCCCTGTGCAATAAGAGCTTTGGCAGCATCCTTTTCCTTTGCAGGATCAAGCCATGTATTAGTCCAAGTAACCTTTACTACTGCATCCTTGTTAACGGACTGAACTCCCAAGGTAAATGCGTTTATTCCTCTGATACATTCAGCAATAGGCATTGCTGCAACATAGCCTATTTTATTTGTCTTAGTCTTCATTCCTGCAACTATTCCTGCCAGATATCTAGCCTGATAATCTCTTCCGAAGTAATTTCCCATATTGTCAGTAAGTTCATAGCCTGAGCAGTGAAGGTATTTTATATCAGAATGTGCCTCTGCAGACTTCTTCATACCTTCCATGAAACCATAGCTTGTACCAATTATTACTTTGGCACCGTTGTTTATCATATCTTCACATACCTGTTGAACTACTGCATCATCTTCAGCAACATTTTCCTTATATGTTGTTTCAACCTTGTCTCCAAGCTGCTGTTCAAGATATTTTCTTCCCTGATCATGAGCGTATGTGTAACCGCCGTCACCAACTGGCCCTACATATAAAAATGCAATTTTAAGCTTCTTAGCAGTTCCATTTGATGAGCTTCCGCTTGTCCCCTCTGAGCTCTTTGCACAACCTGTTAGAAATATTCCAAGTACCAGTACCAGTGAAATTGCAATTGACATTAACTTTTTCATCGATTAACCCCTCCATAATCTTTTTCTTTATATTGTATATATCTACAGCCATAGGCCGCAGTTTAAAACTAATCCTTAAAGACGAGCTTTCCACCCTCCATGGATTCTATGATGGCAAGAGACTTCACTCTTATGCCTTCTTGCTCCACAACCGCTCTTCCATTTTGAAAAGCCTTTTCAATGGCGATTCCCGCTCCAACTACCCGGGCACCTGCTTGTCTTACAATTTGGCTCATTCCCAGTATTGCTCTGCCGTTTGCCAGGAAATCATCTATTATGAGGACCCTGTCATCGTGGGAGATATATTTTTTTGAGACTCTGATTCTGAAGGACTGGTTCTTGGTGAAGGAGAATACCTCAGCCTCATAGGTCTCGGAATCCATATTATTTCCGAGGTACTTTTTCGCAAATACCACGGGAACATCAAAGTACTGGGCTGCTATACTTGCAATGGCAATGCCGGAAGCCTCCACTGTCAGTATCTTTGTTATAGCTTCCCCTTCAAAGAGCCTCCTGAATTCCTTGCCCATTTCATTAAAGAGCTTTATATCCAATTGGTGGTTAAGAAAGTTGTCTACTTTTAAAACGCTGTTTCCTATTACTTTACCGTCTGTCAAAATTCTGTTTTTCAATAATTCCATATTCACTGCACCTCTGCATCAGTTTTGAGAAAATAAAAAAAGCCTTCCAATTTGATGTTTCAAAATGGAAAGCTTATATAAGAGCTTTACGGAATGATGATAGAGTTCCCCCACATCATATATATGATAAAATAAAGCCATTTATATAAACACCCATAGTCCGGCTATTTACGGCAGCCTGGTAGAAACATTTAGTCCATATTACTAAACATATACGAGTATTCACGAACATTATTTAATTTTATTTTATAATCATTCGCTTTTTTTCTTTGGTATAGACATATAATACAATAATCCGTCAGTAAATGCAATAACAATTTTGCAATATGACAAAAAAGCCGAAGATTATTATCTCCGGCTCTAATGTTCCCGTTATTCTAAACCTTTTCAACAGCCTTCTGCCGTTTTCTTTACCGTCCTCCTTCAGAGCCCTGCGGTGTGTTGCCTGCAGTATTCCGCCCCGAATTAGCATTATCATCAGCCGCATCCTTCTGTTCCGCTGCCTCTCTTGCCTCTTCAGCTCTTTTGCTGAGCGCCCTGTTATACTGGCTTTTTAGGGCCAGGGCATCCTCGTACACGACATCAAGCTTTAACACATTGTCCAAATACGTTATGGCGGACTCATATCTGCCATTATCCGCCTCGCTTTCTGCCATATTTATATTTTCACTTATGTACCTGTTTCTGCACAGGACTATTTTCCCCTGCGCCTCTTCATAATGTCTCTCATCTATCACCGGTATCTGCTTGTAAATATCCATAGCCTGAAGATAGTTCTTGCCATTGAATAGTGCTTCTGCCTGCTCATAATCCGCCTTTGACTTTTTCAGTCTCTCTGACAGTTCCACCTTTGAAGTTATATCCTTTTGACGGCTGCTGTCAAACTCAAGGGATTTGTCCAAATACTTTTCCGCCTCATCAAAATGTTCGGAATCCATAGCCTCAAGGCCCAAATTGTAATATTTACTGAAGCTATACCTGTTATACAGGTTAAAACCCACCAAAGCCGATACTCCTGCCAGGACAATAAGCACCAGCAGGATTATAACTGCTCTTTTTTGAAATATACCCCTCATATCCATACCCCGCATATAAAACTATACCCTAATACAATATTATACATATTTATTCCGGGGATGTAAATTATGAGTAATATACAGATACGGAAATTTAAACCTTAATAATTCTCCTGAGAAAATATCGAATCTTCACCGATTTTTCGAAGGAGATAAATTCAATTATAAATTTCCGCAGCTATATATGTCAGCCTGTCAGTGTTTATATTTCGGCCTCATGGCTGCGAGGATGTTATCCTTTTTAAAGTGCCTTATCTGATGCCTCAGATAGCAGTAAGCCTCTACATCATCATCATTTATCTTAAGTACCTTTATATCCCTCTGTGTAATCTCGCTGTCCTTCTGATACATTATAGTGATGACCTTATGCTCATTCAAAGATGTCCTGAGTTCGTAATCAAACATTATTAACCCTTCTTTCCATACTATGAGCTTTAATATAATTATACTACATTTCACTCCTATATGCAAACATTTGTTCGCACTAACTATAAAAAATAAAGCTCCGGTTTTATCCGGAGCTACTTCCATATATCTTTTGTTAATTCTTCTATTTCCTTTTTTCTTCTTTCCGTCTCAGCGGTATCTACCGTTATGATATCCCTATCAATATCCAGCACATCCCCTTCTCTGGCAGAAGAAGGTATCCTGTTTCTTTCGATATCCACCATAGTCCTGTCGTCTTTTTCGCATACGGCATATTCACCTTCAAACCTGTCTATTACTACCTTCATTATACCACTCCTATCTTGGCGTAAGGGATGTTTGCGTTGTATATGTCTCTCCCGATGCTGTAAACAGTAACACCTATATTAACATTATATCCTATTGGTGCCTTTCCAAACTTAATAGGTTCCGGGCTGTGTTTTGAAGGAAATATCCCTTCCATTGCTTACCGCTATTACAGTCCCATTCTCATCAGTCCTATAGATTTTTACACCCTTATTCTTCAATCTGTTCAAGGTTTCCTGGGTTGGGTGCCCATAATCATTCCCCTTCCCTACGGAGATTACTGCGTACCTGGGATTTACCTTGTCCAGGAAGGACTGGCTTGTGGAGCTTTTGCTGCCGTGATGTCCTACCTTCAGCACATCTGCCGATATATTCATTCCCTTTGCCACTATCTCAGCTTCAGACTTTGCTTCTGCATCACCGGTTAAGAGGAAAGAATTATTCCCATAGGTTACCTTGATCACTATGGAATAGTCATTGGGATCCTCATAGGACGTACCGTTGGGAGCTATTATGGTACACGTTGCATCTCCCAGCTTAAAGGTATCACCAACTACCGGTGCTGTAAAACTTAAGCCCTTATTCTTCACTGCTTTTACAAAGTCCTTATAGGTTGCAGTTGTTGCAGTCTGCTTTGGAAAGTACACCTTCCCTACTTTAAAGGAATTGATAACAGTATCCAACCCGCCTATATGATCCTCGTGAGCATGAGTGCCAACCACATAGTCCAGCTGAGTGATTTTCTGCTGTTCCAGATAGCACTTTACCCCCGGGCCATCTTCATTGTTTCCTCCATCCACCAGCATAGCCGCATTTCCCTGCTGGACAAGTATCGAATCGGCCTGCCCCACATCTATGAAGTGAACTTTTAACTCGCCCTTCAAATCCGAAGCTGCAGGGGAAGCGGCAGTGGTGCCCTGAGAATTATCGGATTGATTCTTTACATTGTCAGCCTGTCCATCATAAGCTTTTGTTCCACTAACGGCCTGTGCAGTATTTTCATTCACCTTACCCTTAATCATATTCCCTTCAAAAATCCCCGGGGCATTCCCCAAGAAAATAATTAGTCCAAGGATGCAAATTATAGCCATAGGCCATCTGCGTCTTAACAGCCTCATATGTTTCCCCCCATTTTATCATTCGTTTCATATATGTTATTCTACTATTTTTGGCAGTGTTTTTCAAAGTTTATTCATGGCACCGGAGATTTTTTAGGACATGCATTTAATAAAAGGCACTGCCAAATTTAACTCTAATCACGTCTTTCAAGCTAAAACAGCAGACATTTTATCCAAAATGTGTTACAATCATTCCAGATAATACCACATCCACTGTATGACGGGGGCGGCTAACGCACTATTCATATGCCTTGATTGGAGGTTAAGAATTATGAAGTTTAAGAAAGCATATCTGACTTTTCCGGTAATCATCATTTTATTAGCTCTACTGTTTTGCCTGCCGGGAATCATCGAATCCATTCCTTCTGGAAATATGAGATTTGGGGTAATAATTACACTATACGTTTTAGTTCTTATTCTATTCATTTATGAAGCCCTTCATGAAATCATTAAAAAACAGTTTACTACAACTATATTTGTTGTACTTATGGATATTGTAGAAATCACCTCCTTCGGATTTGCTGGTTATTTAAGTTACAAGATAAACTTAACAGCTGCTCTTCTGGATAAGGTGCAGTTCCACCTTGACAGTACGCTGCTCATAATAGTTTTTATGGCTGCAGGACTAATAAAACAGTTTCTTAAAACTCAGAGGTTTAGGAAATAAAATAATAACTGATTATGGGAAGTGAAAGTTTTTATGAGCGAAACCCTTTGTTTTGATATGGATATCTCTTCAGCGGTCTGTAAGTATGCGGATAAGATTACTCTTGGGCTCAATGAACATAGAAAAGACGTATATTCCTTTAAAGAAGACATTAAATTGAGCATGCTAGTTGCTATGGAAGAACTTGTAGCAAATGGCTATACCGTTGAAGCTGCGCTTAAGTCTGCTGCAGATAAATGCGAAAATGATGAGTTTACCAAAAGAGAAATTCTGAGCCTGAAACAAAGCACTAAAAAGCTTCAAAAAATATATTCCATAATAGCACGTATATCATTTATACTCTCCATACTGATTCTAATTACAGCTTACACTCACTATTTAGTTGCCGACAGCTTTGAAACTTATTCAAATGCTTGTCAGTTTATAAAGTATACTTTGGGTCAGGAAGATAATTTGATAACTGAAGATATGAAGAGTTCACTCAGAAAATTTGTTGACAGCAGATGGTATGTAGAGGCAGGTGCATTGTACATCTCGGATGCAGACCATACTGAAGTAATCCCTGATAATTTTGACTATAGTTATTCTCCAAGCGGCAGAACTGATAAAGAATACTTTTCCGGCCAAAAATCAAACTTTCTTTTTTCAATTCATACTTATCACGATTTTGTGTCTGTTCCTTTCACGGGTAAAACTGTAAATGCAGTTTATAGCTATAAAACCTTTGGTCATGGTTTTTATGTTATTCCTTTTATAGTATTCTTGACATATTGGACAACTTTTGCCCTCTGGGGAAGAATTAATATCTTATACGCAGAGTATAACAAGCGTTGGGTATTGCTGGTTTTCCTGACCAATATTTTGGGTTACTTTATATTTGAATACCATCTGAATGAACAAAGAAAAAACTTCCCCTTAACCAACCTATAATGAATTCATCCCGGCTCATGTTTATAATCTTCAACTTTAATTCCTGAACAATCTTCAGATATAGTCAGGGTTTCTATACCATACGGAGGATTATGAGGCCCAACAAAGGTTACAACCCTGACCTTAAGTTTATACATTCCATTGGACTCTTCTATGCTCAGAATTCCTTCATTCATATATTGCCTGAATTCACCATAGTATTCTTTTATAGCGGATATAATATATGGAGACAGCGTGCATAAGATAAATTTTTCTTTTAGTTTATCGGCAAAAACATATTGGGGTAACGGATTACCATCAAGCTCTATGTTGGTTAAAGATAATCCCGGCAGACTTCTTATGGGACTTATGTCACTTATATTATTATTTGAAATATTAAGCGATCTTAGATTTGTTAATGAGCTCAGCGGTCTTACACTTTTTATCTTATTGTTACCAAGGTTAAGAGAAGACAGCTTTGCAAGGGAACCCAACTCCTCCAAAGAAGAAACTTCATTGTTTGACAGTACAAGGCTTTCCAGACTTCTTGCATTACCTATACCTCTGATACTTTTTATCTTATTTCCATCCAACATCAAAACCTTCAAGTTATCAAGTTTGCCCAATACGCTGACATCTGTAATCTCATTATCTGATAAAAGTAGATGTACCAGATTTTTCAGGGGCTTTAATGGGCTTATATTTTTAATATGATTTCCATAGAGGTACAAGTCAATCAAATCTGTGAGGCTGCTCAGGGAAGAGATATCTGTGACTTTGTTCTCGCCTAATTGCAATATCCTTAGCTTGCTCAGATTTTTCAGAGCATCAATATCGGTTATTTTATTCATTCCCAATATAAGCTCCCTTAAATTTGCCAGGGATTTCAGCGGCTCTATTTCCTCAATTTTATTACCGTACAAATCCAAATGAATCAAATTAGTTAAGCCCCTTAACGGTTGTAAATTTGTTATGTTATTAAAGGTTAAATCCAGTACCTTCAAGTTCTTAAGATTAGCCATGGGGCTTATATCGGTTACTTTACTGCTCTGCAGGTGAAGTTCTTGTAAACCTGTCAGGCTGCTCAGCGGCCTGATATCCTTGAGTTTGTTATATCCCAAGTTCAAGCTTTCCATACTGGCCAAAGAAGTTAACGGACTTATATCACTGATGTTGTTAAACATTAAGTTTAATTTCTTAAGATTGATCAAATACTGGATTCCCTCCAAGGATGAAATATTCTTATTGTTGATAGTTAATTCCTCAATAGTCTTTACATCACCTTTTGTTATATCCCCCTTTGGCTTATTCAGTTTTTCTCTGATTGCAGCTTCTAAATTTTTGTCATCAAAATTAATTGTTTCATTTTGATGCCCAATTATATTTCCCTTTGCTTGAACTTCCTTATATGAACAAACAGGACTCAATAAAACAAGTATCATAATTACAAGTACATGATATTTCCTCAAACCTATCCCTCCTTATGCAGCAGCTATTGTCCAATATAGGTTTCACTTAATATATACAATTAATACTTTTTATAGATTCTTTTGTAGAATTACAGGAAAAGCATGAGCATGACAAGGAGTTTCCTAACATAAACTTCAAATAAAAAGACAAGCCGTGTCAAATACTGCTTGTCTCTATAATATTCATGCATAAACCCTGTAGAATGTAATGGGAAGTATTGCAAAACGATTCATAAGAAGTGATAATAAATATATATGAGTAACTTGGATTATGAAGTTAGAGGAGGCCGTAATATTGAGAAAAAAAGTGGCAGTATTTTCAACCTCTTGGAATGCTGATTATCTTTATCAGTTTTTATCCGGTATAAGAGCAAAAGCAAAAGAGGAAGATACAGATCTCTTTATTTTTAATACTTATGGGGATTTAGAGCAATACAAAGATTTTAATCGTTGTGAATATAATATATTTCGTCTCCCAAAGCTGGAGGACTTTAATGGAGCACTGATAGTATCGAATAATATCGGAAGCGCACCCTGGGTAGAGGAATTACGTGAACGTATTTTAGATAAGGGGCTTCCATGTATAGGTGTTGAACAGGATATAGAAGGTATTCATTATATGGGAACAGACAATTATTCTGCCATGTCTGAAATCGTTAACCATCTTGTCTTAGTACACCACTGCAGAGTATTTAATTATGTAGGAGGCCCCTATCATAATATCGAGAATATTTTGCGAAAAAAAGCCTTTAAGGAGGCTCTAAATAGTCACGGAATAGTTTATGATGAAAGAAGAATAAGAGATTACTCCTACCGCCGGCAAAACGGTGTACAGGCTTTTGAAGATTTTAAGAAGTTAGGACTGCATAAAACCGATGCCGTTGTTTTTGCCAATGACAATATGGCTCTTGGTTATTTAAGTGCAGCTATTAAGGCCGGACTGAGAGTACCTGAGGATTTTCTTGTGACTGGCTTTGATAATCTAAGCGCTGCTGAAACCTTTTCACCTAGAGTAACAAGTGTGGACAGGGCTAGAAATGAGCTGGGCTATAAGAGTATGGAGCAGCTTTTAGGCTTAATGGAGGGTAAGGAGTACCCCAAATATGTTTTCACCCCCCATTCTGCCATATATTCTGAAAGTTGTGGCTGCTCTGACCGCGAAAATAGGCCAATAGAAGAATTTAGAAGGAACATTTATAAAAACGAATGTGATAACGAAGATTTTGAAAGTGAGCTGAATCATTTAAGACTGTCATTGCTTGAAAATCAGAGTATGGAGGGGTTTTATCAAAATCTTGTAGATTTTGCTCCTGCCCTTGGTATTGATAAGTTTTGCTGTCGTATGAACAGCGATGAATTTTCATACGACTTTGAATCGGAAGGCTTAAGCTCAGTAAAGGGCTATCCTGAAAAGATGGATGCTTTTGGCCTCTATGAGGGTATTAGGATTCCTAAAAGCGAGTTACAAACTGCAGGTTTACTGCCGGCGGAATTTATACCGGAGGATGGAAAACCTCATACATATTTGTTCTCTCCCAATCATTGCAGTGGAAGAAACCTTGGATATTGTATGATAATGGATAACCTGCATATTGTTAAGAAACAAAGACTATATAATTTGATAACTATAGTTAATATTGCTATGGAAGGGCTGCGGCAGAATATCAAGCTCATTAAAATGAATGAGAAAATGAAAGAAATTTATCGTAAAGATTCTGTCACCGGAGTCTATAACAGGTTTGCTTTAAAGGAAAAGGGAGAATTATTATTTCAGGAAAATTGTCTTGCTAAAAAGAAAACACTGGTTATGTTTATTGATATGGATTACCTGAAAAGTACCAACGATGTGTATGGTCATGAAATGGGCGATATTGCACTGAAGACCCTTGCAGATGCCATAAAAAACACATTACCTCAAGAATCGTATTTTTGTGTACGGTATGGAGGAGACGAATTCCTCATTTTTGGAACCTGTGAAGATGAAGATAACGCTGAGGAGCTAAAGAACAGTATACATGATAATGTCAGTAAGCTGACAGCTGCCCGCCACCTTCCTTTTAAAATATCCGTAAGTATAGGTCATACCTATGTTTTACCCGGCGAGTACCGGAACCTGGAGCATCATATTAAAGCTGCGGATGAGGATATGTATAAGGAAAAGAAAATTACACGTGTATTATAAACCTGTAAAATTGATGAA
>JAUZPH010000220.1 GCA_030706065.1 Bacillota bacterium
TCAACAGTTATACCCTCTTTTACAGGAAACATTTCTATATCTATGCTATCATATTTAAGTATGTATAGGATATACTTCCCTTCAGTGCCAGGTAAATTAACAGCTATTTTCCTGGTTTCTGCTGGCTTTCCCCATATCTTAATTAAATCCTGATAGTCCAAATCCAAAATCTTCTTATTATCTATTAATAATTCGCTGTCAGGAAGCATCCTCTGATTTTTCTTTGCTACTTCGGATATAGTTATTTCTTTTACTGGTTCTTTTGACGCATCTTTTACTGCTGTCCAGGATGAATTACCGGGGCCAGCTGATTTTGATTTTCCTGTAGATGTTGTGTCACCTGCATACTCTAGCTCCCGATATGCAAGCAATAAGCTTGCCACTAATATAGCAATTGCAGCGACTAGAAATACTTTTAGTTTCATTTTAATCTCTCCTTATTGCATCCATCTATTACTATTAAATCATTGCTTCATATAATAATACGTAAAGTTTCCTTATCATGGTTACAAATCCCATGTAAGATATTGATTAAAAAGCAACTAAATAAAGTACAGAAGAGATTGCTGTAAATTACAGCCAGGAGCTGCCGATTTGAATTTTATTCTCAAAAAATGAACTACCGCCACTTATAGAGGATGGCGGCTTCATGATTTAGTTTGTTTTGTTATTATAAATTTTTCAATTCTTCAAGTACCTGTTCAATATGTCCGTCTACTTTAACCTTTCTATAAGCCTTCTGCAAAATTCCTTCTTCATCTATTAGGAAGGTACTTCTCTCGATTCCGATGCTCTTCTTTCCGTACATGTTTTTCTCCTTTAGAACATCGTACAATTTGCAGACAGTTTCATCATTGTCGCTGAGAAGTATGAAGGGCAGGCACTGCTTTGTTATGAATTTCTCATGGGAAACCAGGGTGTCACGGCTTATTCCCAGCACTACTGCGTTAAGATTGGCGAATTCTTCGATGTTGTCCCTGAAAGCCTGAGCCTCAAGTGTACAGCCCGGTGTATTGTCCTTGGGATAGAAATATAATACTACTTTCTTGTCGGAATAGCCTTTAAGTGAGTGTTCCTTGTTATCGGAACCGGGAAGGACGAAATCCGGGGCCTTTATACCTTCTTTTAATTCTATGTCACTCATTAGTTAAAACCTCCTTATCATCTCTGAATATTTACGCATTGGGAATGTACTTTAGTCCATAATAAATATCTATTGTAGTTATTATATAATAATTATTATGAATAGGCAATAGACTATAGTCCGCTATTTTCCAAAAAAGTAAAAAGGCACAATGATTTGTATTGTGCCCTAAAGACTACTGCATAATCTCTTTCTTTTTCAGTAGGGTGATGTTTACAAACACCAATATTATTATATAAGCTAGTACGGTAAGGATGGGAACAGTCATATTTGTAACCTCATACTTACTTGCGGCAGATAGCAGGTTAAAGGGGATGAAATCCTTGATGGAGGTTATTTGAGAAGGAATAGTGGATAGAAACTGAATTAATGCTGCAATAATACCGGCGGCTATTCCTCTCTTAAATAACAGTGATAACAGCATAGTAAGCATGAAGGTAAATATAAAAAACAGTGAAACAAGCAGTATAGAGAAAAGTACGGCAGTAACAGCAGGAACTTGGCCATCAGTAAAAATAATATCAACATAGTAGTAATTCGTAAAAATGGCAATGGCTATTGCGGCAATAATCACCAGTGAATAGTGCAGAGTCTTTGCAAGTATGATGGAGCTTGCCTCTGCTCCCTTTGAAAATGGGAAAACAAACTTCTGGCTGGTCAGTTCATCGCTTAATATATTGCAAAAGACGAATACTACAATTAGAACTCCCATTTGGGTAAATTCCTTCATTATAAGGTTACCCATTATCTGAAGTTTATCTGTCATTACCAGGCCGGCTATTTGTGATGCATTCTTGATGCCGCTGCTTTCCAGTATACTTGGCATCAGCTTGGTTGTAATCGGGTCAAGCAATGCCAGAAATATGAATGCCAGGAATACTACAATATATCTGAAATGCCTTTTGGATTCAAGAATCTCCTTGTTAAAATATGCTTTAAATGTCCCCATGATTATTCACCAACCTTATAAATATATCTTCCAGGTTACTTTTCCGGATGCTGTAGCTCGTGCAGGTGTTGTCATAGTTGGAAAGAAGTTTGAATAGTTCTTTCTTTGATTCATCCGTACTCTTTACATATATACTTGCATGGTTCTCATTTACCTTGATCTTGTGAATCCATTTCACTTCAGACAGGAAACCTTGCAGATCACTGCAGTCCTTCTCAAATTCCGCATCAAAAACCGGCTGTATGAACTGATTCTTAAGATGCTCGAGGTTATCTGAGAGGATGATTTCGCCGTGATTTATTATACTTACCTCATCGCAGGTTCTCTCTACATCATTTAAGATGTGAGTGGACAGGAATACGGTCATTCCTTCCTTCTTAAGCTCTTTTATGAGTTTAAGTATCTCTGCCCTTCCTTCAGGGTCCAAAGCGGAAGTAGGTTCGTCAAGGATCAGAAGTTCCGGTTCGTTGAACAGGGCCACTGCCAGGCCAAAGCGCTGCTTCATACCGCCGGAGTACCCCCCGACTTTTCTTTTTGCAGCATCAGCAAGACCCATTATTTCAAGAAGCTCCTGACTTTTTTTCTTAATCTTTGAGGAGGGCATTGAACTGAGCTCTCCTATGAAGTTCAGGTATTCATAGGCTGTCATATATCCATAGAACACAGGAGTTTGAGGAAGATATCCGACCTTTTTAAGAAGATTGGACTTGCTCCTGTTGAATTTTTCTCCATCCAGGAGTATTTCGCCTCCATCAAAGTCTATAAGGCCTGTGAGTATATTCATAGTAGTGGTTTTACCCGCGCCGTTTGGGCCGAGAAAACCATAGGTTTTTCCCTTCTCGATCTCAAAGCTGATCTCTTTTAAAACCTTCAAGTCACCGTAGCTTTTTTGTAATTTACTAACCTTAAGCATATTAATCCCTCTTTCTGCCTATAATCAGATAAATAACTGCACCGAGAAGATTAACGAAGATAACTATCAGAGCCCAGGCCCACTTCGGCAGGTAATTGACCTGGTCCTTGATTATGCTCCTCAGGCATATAATAATAAGAATCAGTTCTATAATGAGCAAAGGTGCAAAGAGCTTCAGAAGTTCTCCAAAAGTATAATTATCAAACATAGTACTACCTCCTAAATAAATCATAACCTTTTAGTTATGTTCTTTTCGTTTTTCATACATGTAACGTATGAGTGTCCAAAAAGTTCATTATAAATGGGGAAATTTATTATTTAATTTATCCGGGATATAAGATTTCTTCTAAACTAAATTCTAATTCGTTGAGATTTTACATCCGTAAAAATCGGTGAAGACTCGATACTTTTTCAGGTGAATTATTCAGGTATAAATTTCCGCATCTAAAAAAGCACATATAAAAAGAGGCTATGGATAATGAATAAGAATTCATTGTGCATAGCGCCCTTTTAATAATCATCAGTACAACGCTTTTGACATTGCAACCAAATCATA
This sequence comes from Bacillota bacterium, assembly GCA_030706065.1. Lineage (GTDB taxonomy): Bacteria > Bacillota > Clostridia > Clostridiales > Clostridiaceae > JAEZDX01. The sequence continues at coordinate 3,563 of JAUZPH010000220.1, forward strand.
GACATCAATTACATAGTCGGTATTAAAGTCATACTTTTTACAATATAACCGTTCATACTCCTTTGCATTGTAGCATCGAGACAAAAGTGCCAGATCACCAAGGTCTACAGTGCCGTCATAATTTAAATCCTTGGGGTAAGCAGTAGCCAGAAGCTTTACCTGCGTTGGTTTTTGTATATATAACGACATATTGCCGAAATACCCGTCCTCGCTGTCTCCCCAGGCCCAAAGTGTTCCGTCTTCGGAAACACCCAGGTAATAAGATACAACCAGTGCTCCGGTTTTTAACTTATCAATGGACACTGCCGGGGTGGGAGTGTAGTGGCTTATGTACAAACCCTCGCTGCCGGTCAGTTCCCAACCGGATATTAAAACAGAGTCATCGTTTTTGATGAATAAAGTGGTTGAGAGTCCCAGGCTGATTTCTTTTACATTATTTAGGCCGGGAACCTGTGTTGGCTTGTATACCGTACTCATATTGTCCGGTAAACCAAGGGAGTTGCAGCCATTCGATCCCCAAACCCATACGGTTCCATCTTTTTTTATTGCAGCTGAATTGTCGTATCCCGCACTTACGTATGCAACATTGTCTATTCCTGCTTTTACCGGTACGGTGTTTCTCGTATACGTGGTATCTGCGCCTAACTGGTGATAATCGTTATATCCCCAAGCCCAGACGGAACCGTCATTTTTCAATGCCAGTGCATGGAATCTTCCTGCAGCGATATCCGTTATTCCTGTTAATCCGGGTATCATTATTGGGACGGGAGAATCATAGTAGAGAGAATAGCCATCGGCAGCTAATTCACCTTCAGAGTTGTTACCCTGGCCCCATACTGTTCCGTCATTTTTAAGAAACAGAATGAAATCTTCACCAGCGGCTATCTTCTTGACATTGCTTATACCTGCAAGCTTTATAGGAGAGAGATATTCACCATAGGTTGCAGATAGTTGATAATCGAGGTCGCTTCCCCACCCGTAAACTGTACCGTCAGACTTCAATGCATATGAAGTTATTCCTCTTGCGGTTATTTGAACTATATCTGTAAGGCCATTGACCTGAATCGGAGTATACTTGTCCTCTTTTGTGCCGTCTCCAACTTGTCCATAACCGTTACATCCCCAAGCCCATACAGTGCCATCGTTTTTCAGTGCCAGTCTATGGCCGGCTCCTACAGCGACGGACTTAACATTGGAGATATTGTCAATCTTCAATGCCCTGCTTTTTGTATCGAAACTTCCTGTACCTGCCTGGCAGAACATGTTATAGCCCCAGGCCAGTATATTGCCCGAAGAGTTTAAAGCTGCACAGTGGCCATTTCCGGCAGCTATCATTGTAATATTGGTTAAATCCGGAATTACAGTTGGAGTCAGTACAGTGGTACCTGCAATCTCTCCCAGCTGCTTAAGGTTGTTTTTTCCCCATCCCAGCACTAAACCATCTTTTTTTAGTGCCAGGTTATATTCACCTCCGCACTTCACCTGCTTTATGTCCGTTAGTCCCTCAATCTGAACAGGGGAATCTTCTTCATCTATATCGTCAGCTCCGGTATAATAGTTTTTGCCCCAGCCCCAAACCGTACCATCACTCTTTATAGCCAGGCTGCAGTCTTCACCGCCAGTTATGTATACCACGCCGGATAATCCGGTAATCTGAGTGGGTACGGAGACTTCGCTACCCAGGCCTGTAGCTCCATAATAGTTATCACCCCAGGCCCATACCGTTCCATCTGATTTTAAAGCCAAACTATGGTCGTCACCTGTAGCCACCTGAATTACGTTAGCCAGGCCTTTAGCTTGGACAAAATCGCTGTATTTTGAATCGGTAGTACCGTCACCCAGTACCCCGTGGGAATTATCTCCACTTGCCCAGACGGTACCATCTTTTTTTAGCACAAGAATGTGTCCGGAACGAGAATCAATGGAACTGATATTACTGATGTCTGATAATTCCTCAGGGCCGCCGTAGAAATCGCCCCAACGCCACAGGGTTCCGTCGGACTTGACGCCATAGTTGTAATAGCCAGTGGCAACTATAGACGCCATATTGCTTAAACCGGAAACCCTGACTGCTGTGCCTCTATCACTGGTACTTTCGTCTGCCAGTTGTTCGGAATAGTTACCCCCCCAGGAAAAAACCGTACCATCCGAAGCCAGGGCCAGTGTATGATTTCGGCCAGCACTGATGCTCTTGAACTGGATACCTGTAGTACCCGCTGCTCTGACTTTTGCTGCCGGCAAAAGGCCAGCCGCCAAAAGTATACTTGCAATTACTGATAATACTCTTCTCATGTTTACCTCCTTTATCGCTATTGGTAAATGTTTAACTAACAGGCACAATTATACCATATATGGTATAGGATGTTAATATTTTGGCAAATATTCCAAAGCAATGAGGCAATCCCTAAATACAGAAGAAAATCTTCAGGGATAGACAATACAAACAAAAATAAAAGGAATGATAAGTACATAAAAATCCACCGCGCCCAAAGAGTGAAAATTATGTGCATATACATTCCTAATGAGATACTTCAGGTATTGGTAAATGAAAAAGAATTTTTCCGTGTATAACAACCTTAGATTAGGAAGATGAGAATTTATCTACGGATATAGCCAATTAGAAGGCTATACCTGGAATATACTGAAACCAAGTTTCTGCAAAATTATAGAAGGTTGCTATTTTATTTTTTGTCCTTAATCCTATCCACTATTACCCTTGTTACGATAAGATAGATGAGCAGTGACTGGGGAACATTCATGAGTCCGAAGAGCCCCCAGAGCCAGTAATATTTTTCGCCCCGCTTTCTGGCATCCCTAAAAATCCA
>JAUZPH010000221.1 GCA_030706065.1 Bacillota bacterium
GAAGAACCGGATAGTGTTCGAACAGCATATATGGTTGACCGCGATCGAATAATACACAGTAAGTCCTTCAGAAGACTAAAGCATAAGACACAGGTCTATATAAAAACCTGGGGGGACCACTACAGGACCAGGCTGACTCATACCCTTGAAGTATCTCAGATAGGGAGAACAATAGGTAAGGGGATAGGGCTGAATGAGGACCTGATAGAGGCTATAGCATTAGGGCATGATATAGGACATGTTGCTTTTGCCCATAATGGTGAAGAGGTGTTGAACAGCCTGCTGCCAAATGGTTTCAGGCATAATGAGAACAGTGTCAGAGTATTGAAGAAGATTGAAAGGAGCGGAAGAGGATTAAATCTTACGCCTGAAGTTTTAGATGGAATACTTCATCACAGCGGCTTTTCCCAAAGCAGCAGAAAAGCTTATACAATGGAAGGACAGGTGGTAAAATACAGCGATAAAATTGCTTATGTGAACCATGATATTGATGATTCAATAAGAGCGGGATTACTGAAGATAAAAGATATCCCAGGTTCAATAATTGAAGTGCTTGGGAAGACCCATGGTGAAAGAATCGATGTGCTTGTTAAAGACTGTATCAATACCACTATAAGCAATATAGAAAAAGGTAAACTTGAAGTAACTCTCAGTGAAGGTGTTGAGAAAGAATTAACTGAATTAAGACACTTTATGTTTGAATATATATATAAGGGTTCTATTTTAAAGGTAGAGAGGGATAAAGCTAAATTTGTATTATCTCAGGTATATGATTATTTTTTCAAAAACCCGGATAGGCTCCCGGAATTCTATAGAAATATTTCATATGAGGAAGGGCTGCATCAGGGTGTTGCTGACTATATTTCAGGTATGAGCGACGATTACTGCCTCCACGTATTCAATGATATTTATGTGCCAAAGTTAGTTGTATACTAAATATTAGGAATATTTTATAGTATTTAGTGGGTAAAATATAGTCTGTGCAGTAAAATCACTTGGTTTTATAGGATTTAAGGCTTAGAACTAGGTGAATGCAAAGTTTGTTTTTAATTTATTATCTAAAAACTTTCGACAATCAGAAGGATTTTAGATTTTTATGTCGAATATATAAGAACTTGTGGAAAAATTCCTAATTACAAATAGATAGGTGGAATGTTTCATTGAAAATATCGGATGAAATAATCCAAAGGGTAAAGGATGAAAATGACATAGTAGACATAATCTCTGAATCCGTCAGGCTGAAACGGTCAGGGAGAAGCTACTCGGGACTATGTCCATTTCATAAGGAAAAAACACCTTCCTTCGTGGTTTTCAGTGACAAGCAAAATTATAAATGCTTCGGCTGCGGCGAAGCCGGCAATGTATTCACATTCGTTATGAAACACCGTAATATTACATTTACCGAAGCGGTAAAATATCTGGCTGACAGGTTAAATATCGCAATTGAATACAATGATGAGAAAACCAGAATTGTTGAGGACCAAAAGGAAAAACTGTATAGACTCAACACGGAAGCAGCACGCTTCTTTTTCAGCAATATGACTAAAAGCAAGGTTGCTCAAGATTATTTTCAGGCCAGGGGAATTTCAAATTTAACTATGAAGAGGTTTGGCCTCGGGTTTGCCTTTGATTCCTGGAATAATCTTTTAAATGCCATGAGACAGAAGGGCTTTTCGGAGCTGGATTTGCTGAATGTTGGGCTGATAGTAAAGAATGAGAAAGGCAAAGTGTATGACAGGTTCAGGAACAGAGTGATGTTTCCGGTCTTTGATCACCGCGGCAAGGTTATAGGCTTTGGCGGCAGGGTACTTGACGACTCCAAACCCAAATACCTTAATTCGCCTGAGAGCCTCATATTTCAGAAGGGAACAAACCTATACGGACTGAATTTTGCGTTAAAAAACAATAATGATAAAGCCTTTATTATAGTAGAAGGATACATGGATTGTATTTCCCTGCATCAATACGGTATAACCAATGCAGTAGCGTCACTTGGAACAGCACTTACTGTTCGACAGGCGAAGTTATTAAAGAGATATGCAGATAAGGTTATAATATCCTATGATGCAGATACCGCAGGCCAGGCGGCTACTCTGAGGGGTATGGAAATACTGAGAAATGAAGGCTTTGATGTCAGGGTATTGACAGTACCTTCCGGCAAGGACCCGGATGAATATATAAGGGCCAACGGGAAGGAAGCTTTTTTAAGGTTGATGAAGGATGCTCCGACATTGATGGATTACAAGATAAGGAAGGCTAGCGAAGGTATTAATTTAAAAGACAGCGTGGATATAATTAAATATGTGAAGAATGTGACAGAGATAATGGCTGATATCAATCCTGTCGAAAAGGATATTTATATTAAAAAGATATCTCAGGAAACAGGCATCAACGAACAGGCAATATACGATCTGCTCAAGGAAAATTTAAATAGAAATACTAGCGAAAACAGTGAAATGAATACAATACAGGTTTTTGGACAAAAATTATATGTAGAGCCTGCGCATATAAAAGCTGAAAGAATCCTGCTCCGACTCATGTATGAAAATGACGAAAGCTTTAAGTATATTACAGATAATTTAAGGAAAGATATGATTATACTGGAAGGCCACAAAAAAATTTATGAATTGCTGGTGGAGTCCAGGGAATCCAAAGTGGTTAACGTCAAAAGATATATTGAGGACCGTTGTGATGATATAGAGAGTTCCAGGGAATGGGTAGAGGTTACTGAGCTGGAATTGCATCAAGATGACTTGGAAAATAAACAACTTTTAATAGATTATATAAATGAAATCAAAAGATATCAGCTGGAAAATTCCAAAAGAATCATAATGAAAAGAATTAAAGAGTGCGAAGCAAAGGGACTATTCGAAGAATCCCTGAAGCTTGCTCAGCGATTGATGGAAATCAAAAGAGAAGTGGAAAGATCGTAGCTCAAGCGGGAGGAGGTAACATTATGAAAGATAAAGATGCTAAAATGGCTGTGGTGAAGAGACTTATAGATAAAGGAAAGAAGAGTGGTACCCTTACTTATAAGGAAGTAATGGATGAACTGGATGAGATTGATATAAATCCGGAACAGATAGAAAAGATATATGAAGTTCTTGAATCCATGGGAATAGACATAATTGGAGATATAGCCGAAGTGGAGGTTACTGAGGAGGAATTGGATTTATCCATTCCCGAGGGTATTGCGATAGATGACCCCGTTAGAATGTACCTTAAAGAGATTGGCAAGGTACCGCTGCTTTCACCGGATGAAGAAATAAACTTAGCCGGAAGAATTGAAAATGGAGACCCTGTTGCAAAGAAGAAGCTTGCAGAAGCAAACCTGAGGTTGGTTGTAAGCATTGCAAAACGTTACGTGGGGAGAGGAATGCTTTTCCTGGATCTAATACAAGAAGGTAATTTAGGCCTGATTAAAGCTGTGGAAAAGTTTGATTATCGAAAAGGCTTCAAGTTCAGTACTTATGCTACCTGGTGGATTAGGCAGGCAATTACAAGGGCTATAGCAGATCAGGCCCGTACAATAAGAATACCTGTTCATATGGTTGAGACAATAAACAAATTAATTAGGGTATCCAGACAGCTTCTTCAGGAACTTGGAAGAGAGCCGCAGCCGGAAGAAGTGGCAAAGATAATGGAAATGCCAGTTGACAAGGTAAGAGAGATTATGAAAATTGCTCAGGAACCGGTATCCCTGGAGACGCCAATAGGAGAAGAAGAGGATAGCCACCTGGGAGACTTTATTCCGGATGATGAAGCTCCGGCTCCTGCAGAAGCAGCAGCTTTTACGATGTTAAAGGAACAGCTTATCAATGTCCTTGATACTCTGACTCCTCGAGAAGAAAAGGTATTAAGGCTGCGGTTTGGCCTGGATGATGGCCGCGCCAGAACTCTTGAAGAGGTAGGCAAGGAGTTCAATGTAACAAGAGAAAGAATAAGACAAATTGAAGCAAAGGCGCTCAGGAAACTCCGTCATCCGAGCAGAAGCAAAAAATTAAAGGATTATCTAGATTAATTCAGATGCGGAAATTTAAACCTTAAGTATTCGACTGAGAAAATATCGAATCTTCACCGATTTTTCGAAGGCGATAAATTATAATATAAATTTCCGCATCTATAATATAGATATCCTACGTAAACTTAATTTGAACTTGTTTGAAAATATCGAATCTTCACCGATTTTTCAGGCAAGTTTAAATTTTAGTTGAAGTTGGATATCTACAGGAGGATGTGAAAAATATAGCCATTCTTTTTCGCGGGCCACTCGTGGTAGGCAACGAGCGGCGTGACAATTGATAATTGTTATGCACCCCAGAGGAATACCCAAGGGATAGCGAAACTTATAGAATGACTCTTTTCACAGCCTCTTATAGAATGCTGATTCAAAGTGATCAGCATATTTTTTATAATTTAAAAGTATTATGATAATAGAAAGGACTCAGTGTCACTGGCAACTCTGTTATAGAGAGGGAAAGGATATTTGGTCATATAAATAGTTGATAGAATCCACCGGTTTAGTGCAGCCACTTTTCCATATTGTTTATGGGTGGCGATTTATGTTATAATTATAAATTAGAGGGTGATATTATGATGGAATATAAACCGATTAGGGGTAACGCCTCAATATACATGCTTTTGATTGCAATACTTTCAAATTTGTTTATAGCAATATTACTTAAACTTGTAAATTCATATCTTGTATATAGTATCATGATTGTGGCATTGGTATTGATTGATCTGTATTATCTGTACTATCTTGTCATGGATTTTACCTTGAGATACTCACTTGCCGATGATGATCATTTGATTGTGAATTGCTTCTGGAAACTTAAGAAAGTGGATATAGACCTTAAGGAAGTAAGGGGGTTTATGTGTACGAGTTCAAATATACATGGCATTAAGTTGTCAGGTATAGGCAACGATAAATTTGCCTACGGGAGAAATATAATAGACAAAATTGGGACAACTTATATGTTTGTCTCTTCCAGTAAGGATGTTATCTATTTGAAAACCGGTGATATTTGTTATGCCATCTCCTCAGCAGGCAATGAAAACATAAGGGCTGAGCTGAAAAAGTGCTCAGTGACGGAAGGAATTGAGGAATTTGTTGAAACTGCGAATGCTGAGCTGCACAAGGACAAGAAGTTCTTTATACCTTTTATTGTCGTGTCGCTGCTTATTGTAGTTATGATATTGAACCCTTTCATACTTTACCTGCGAAATCGACTTCCTGGTCTAATGCCCCTAACCTTTGATACATCCTTTTTACCTCTTCAGGAGGGTACGGGGAAGCAGTTTGCCTTTAAACAGATGACCTATGGGGTATTAAACATGATTATTTTGTTCTGCATGTATTATGCCTCATATTTCTGTGCAAAATATGATAGAAAAACAGCTTACAGGTATATTTACATAAGTCTGGTTATAGTCCTGGTATTTCTTTTCCTGCAGATAAGAATTTTAACTACCTTTATATAATGATATATGACTGTAAACATTAATACCAAGTTAAATATAAACATATATGAACAGATGGAGATAAGATGAACATAAGTGATAGATTAAAAAGAATAGCAGGTATGGTTAATAGGTGTAGCTCCATAGCGGATATAGGTACCGATCATGGGTATATACCTATTTTTCTTGTAAAAAACAGGGTGTGTGAACGTGCAGTGGCTTCGGATATTAATAGGGGGCCCGTGCTGAGGGCGCTGGCCAATGTTAAAAAAGCTGGATTGGAAGGAGCAATAGAATGCAGGCTGGGTGGAGGCCTCGGTATTGTCTCCCCGGGAGAGGTAGAAGGTGCAGTTATTGCTGGTATGGGCGGATACCTCATCGTCGATATACTGGAAGAACGGCCGGAAGTGGTTCAAAAGCTCCAGTTTGTGGTCCTGCAGCCCGTTCAGCACAGTGTGGTTATGAGAAAATATCTTTATAACAGAGGCTATGATATTATTGACGAGGAACTCTGTTATGATGAGGGAAAATACTATGAGATAATAAAGGCGAGGTTTGACGGCGTATCCAGAGATGCAGAGGATATATATTATGAAATAGGCTCCAAACTGCTGGAGAAAAAACATCCGCTGCTGAAGGAATTCATCCATTTTAAGATCAAAAAGAATGAGGCTGCGATAAATGCAATTAAAGAAGATAGTGAAAGCGCAAGACTCAGAAAGACGGTACTTATAGAGTGGAACGCCAAGTTAAAGGAGATGCTGGAATGTCTTTGATATTGTCCGAAATCATAGAATTATTGGAGGACTTTGCTCCGAAGGCACTCAAAGAAGACTACGATAACGTAGGACTCATGATAGGGGAGAGAAAATCAGTAATAAATTCAGTACTGGTTTCTTTGGATTGTACTATGGAAGTTATA
>JAUZPH010000222.1 GCA_030706065.1 Bacillota bacterium
CGCCGTCACCGGCAAAATCACCTGGCTGCCTCTTTTTATGGGAGCTGCAAACACCTTGTGGGTGGCTGGCTTTGATATAATTTACGGTTCTCAGGATTACGCCTTTGATACCGCTAACGGCATACATTCAATACCGGCCAGATTCGGAGTGAAAAACGCACTACATATAGCTGCCTTTTTTCATGCAGTAACTTTGATTATTCTGCTGGCGGTTGGGATTTTAAGCTCCCAGCTTGGAATCATATATTACATAGGACTGGGAATTATATCAGTGCTGTTCCTGGTGGAACACAGGATGGTTTCCCCTGATAACCTGTCCAATGTAAAGATTGCCTCTTACGGAATAAATCAAATCATCAGCATAACCTTTTTGATATTTGGAGTAATCGACACATTGATTTAAACATATAGATGTAGAAATTTATTTCTTTATTTATCCGGGCTGTAAAATTTCTTCTAAATTGAATTCTAATTTGTTGAAATTTTACAGCCGGAAAAATCGGTGAAGATTCGATATTTTCTCAGTCGAGGACTAAGGTTTAAATTTCTACATCTGTAAACATAGCCACAGGAGGCATTATAATGAAGAAAATAGTAGTAGGCATCACCGGTGCCAGCGGAAGCATTTATGCCAAAAGGCTCATAGAGGAGCTTCTGGAAAAGGGAATATATGTAGACATAATCTGCACCGATAACGGTAAGAAGGTCATGAAATATGAAACTTCAATAGACATAGATGTATGGGTTGACAAGCTGAAGGCAAAATACGAAAATATCAGGCTAGAGGATATAAACAACCTGTTCTCCGGCGTTGCCAGCGGTTCAAACAAATTTGATGCGGTAATAATACTGCCATGTTCCATGGGAACCCTTGCAGAAATCAGCGGAGGCATAGCTAAAAATCTTCTGTGCCGGGCAGCGGATGTGGCGCTTAAGGAAAACAGGAGGCTGATTCTTGTCCCAAGGGAAACTCCTCTGAATGCAATCCATCTTGAAAATATGCTGAAATTGTCCAGGCTTGGTGTTACTATTCTTCCTGCTATGCCGGGATTCTATCATAATCCCCTCACCATGGAAGACCTTGTAAACTTCGTTGTAGGAAAGATATTGGACAATCTCTCCATTGAAAATGATCTCTTTAAAAAATGGGAGGGCTAGTTTATGTTTAATTATAAAAAAACATTATCATTATTTTCTGCAGTAATTCTTGCTGTTTCCCTGACTGCATGCTCTTCAAAGAATGGTACTGATCAGGGACAATCTTTAACTTTTGGACTGATGCCCTCTGTAGATGCAGTGCCTTTTATCATAGCGGATGAAAAAGGCTTTTTTAAGGAACAGGGGATAAATGTAAAGCTTGAGGTTTTTAAAAGTGCCAAGGACAGGGATGCGGCTTTTCAAGCCGGCAGCCTGGATGGAATAATAGGTGACGAGGTGGCAGTATGCCTGTACCAGAATGCGGACTTCGATGTGAAGATTACCGGTATTACAGATGGTGATTTTATGCTGGTAGCGGGAAAGGATTCCGGTATAAAAACTATCAGTGACCTCAAAGGTAAAAGCACCGCCATATCGGAAAAGACCGTAATAGAATATACCCTGGATAGAATCCTGGAAAAGAGCGGCATGCAGTCCGGAGACATAACAAAATCCGCAGTGCCTGCCATACCCACCAGGCTTGAAATGCTCAGAAACGGCAAAACAGATGCCGCACTTCTGCCGGAGCCCTTCTCGACCCTTGCCGTCAAGGATGGAGGTATCCTACTGGGAAGCGCTAACAAAGAAGACATGTATCCCTCGGTATCAGCCTTTACACAAAAGGCTATAGCTTCCAAGAACACTGATATCAAATCCTTTTACAAGGCTTATAACAAGGCTGTGGAATATATAAACAGCACACCGGTTTCCGAATATGAAGCCACAGTTATCAAAGCTGTGGGCTACCCGGAGGACATGAAAGGTAAAATATCACTGCCCAAATTCAGAAGCAATAGGCTTCCCTCCGATGAAGAACTGAAGGATGCTATTGACTGGTCAACAAAAAAGGGACTGATAAAGAAAACTTTAACTCCAAAGGATTTAGTTAATGATATCGGGCTTAAATAGTTATTTTAAGGCGCCGGTCTGCAAGGAGATGACCCCATGCTGGAAATTGAGAATCTCTCGGTTAGTTATAATTCTGATAAAAAAATAATAAAGGCACTGGGCCCGGTGAGCATGAAGATTTCCCAGGGTGAAATCTATTCCGTCATCGGGCCCTCGGGCTGCGGAAAATCTACCCTTCTTCAAGTTTTAAGCGGAGTAACAGTGGGCTATGAAGGCAGTGTACTGCTCAATGGAGAGAAGCTCAACCCAAAGAAGCATTCCATAGGCTTCATACCTCAGAACTTTGGACTTCTTCCCTGGTACAATGCCCGTAAAAACTGTCTTTTATCTTTGAAAATAAAAGGGATTCAGATAGACGGGGCTCTGGAGGAGAGAATTCATTACATAGCTGAGAGGCTGAATATCTCATCGTTATGGGACAGGTTTCCCGACGAGCTCAGCGGAGGTCAAAAGCAGAGGGTTTCCATTGCACGGTCCTTCATCTTAAATCCGGACCTGCTGTTGATGGATGAGCCCTTCTCCGCACTGGATGCCCTCACCCGGGAAGAGGCTCAGGAACTTTTCATGGATATGTGGGATGAATATAGAACCACAACAGTCTTTGTAACCCACAATATCGAAGAGGCGGTTTTTATGGGAAAGAAGATAGTCATAATGAGCCACTGTCCCGGCAAAGTGGTTGAGGTTATCGACAACCCGCTTTTCAATACGGAAAATTTAAGGCAGAATGAAGAGTATTTGGTATTTTCTTCACATATTAGAAGCATTATAAAAAAGGGATGGAAAATATGAAGGCATTAAGAAAAGTAAAGCTGTTTATTCAAGGCTTCATAATGTTCAACATACTGTGGCATATTCTGGCCCTCATAGTAAATATGAGGGTGCTTCCGAAGCCTTCTTACATATATATGAATCTTGGGAAACTTAGCGGAGACAATATATATATCCACGTTCTGGCAAGTCTTGGCCGTGTGGCTGTAGGCCTCGCCATCTCACTCATATTCGGTATGGCACTTGGGCTGATAATGGGCTATTCGAGGTTCTGGAACAGGTTATTGAACCCGCTGGTTTATTTTACATACCCCATACCGAAAACGGCACTGCTTCCTGTTGTGATGCTGCTGTGCGGTTTGGGCGACGCATCTAAAATCATAATCATAGTATTGATTGTTGTTTTTCAGGTTATCGTTGCAGTGCGAGATGCTGTCCTTGATATACCTTCAGAGGCCTATATCCCCATAAGAAGCCTGGGAGCATCAAGTCTTCAGATTTTGAGGAATATAACCCTGCCTGCCATATTACCGGCACTTTTTACAAATTTAAGGCTTTCAGTGGGTACCGCCCTTTCAATCCTCTTTTTTACCGAAGGCTACGGTACACAATATGGAATAGGCTACTATATACTGGATGCCTGGACAAGAATTGACTACATTGCAATGTATACAGGAATTATAGTTATAAGCCTTTTAGGCTTTATATTGTTCATATCCATTGATGTGCTTGAGGAAACACTCTGCCGGTGGAAAAGGTAGATATGATGATATGAACAGAGGAGGAGGACTAAGATGAGCAGAATTTTTAACGGAAGAGAAATTGAGCTTTTGGCGCCGGTGGGTACCTTTGAGGATTTTAAGGAAATATTAAACAGCGGAGCTGATGCCTTCTACATGGGCGGTAAAAACTTCAACATGAGAATTCACAGAAAAGATCATAATCTCACCGATGAAGAACTGGAACAGGCAATAAACATGGCCCATGAAAGGGGCAAAAAGGTTTATATAACCTTCAATAATATGATGAGCAGCGGTGAGATGCAGGAGTCCGAGGTCTTCCTAAGATTTTTGGAGAGAGTTCAGCCCGATGCACTTATTATTCAGGACTTTGGTGCAGTAAAACTCATACGGGACCTTGGGTTGAATCTGAATATGCACCTCAGCGTAATGGCAAATGTACATAATTTGAGCATGGTGAAACTCGCCAAGGCTCTCGGGGTTACGAGGGTGGTGACCTCAAGGGAAATCTCTTTTTACGACATCAAGAGCTTTGTACGCGAGGTTCCGGAGATGGAATACGAATACTTTATCCATGGAGACATGTGTTCCGTTCACGGCTCTCAATGTCTTTACAGCGGCATGCTTTTCGGTAAGAGCAGCAACAGGGGCCTTTGTATGAAGCCCTGCCGATGGCCTTACGAAATTGGAGAAGAAGGTACGAAATCCTATCCTCTTGCGGTAAAAGACATGTGTTTGTACAGGCACCTCCCGGAGCTTCTCACTTCCGGAGTCAATTCCTTCAAGATTGAAGGAAGAATGAGAGGCAGCGAATATCTGCTTTCAATCATCGATTACTACAGAGAAGCCATAGACCGTTTTATAGAAGATCCTACCGGATATTCCACCGATGAAAAAAGGAGCAGGGATATATACGATTCAAGAGTCAGGAACCTGTCCACTGCCTATGCCTTCAAGAAACCCGGAGCATCAAATATCGATATCACCGGAGAGAGAGAACCCAGAGTATTCAGCAGGGCTGTCGAAGAATTTGATTTAAGGCAGGAAAGGATCAGCGAAATTAAAGAGCTGCTGAAGCCTTCAGCAGCAAAATCCCAGGGCAAACCAAAGCTGGCTGTCAAAGTGAATAACCTGGAGGCTCTGAAAAAGGCCTGTGACGGCGGTGCGGATTTACTGTACCTTGCCGGAGAGGTTTTCAGACCTGACAAGCCCTTCAGGAAGCAGGATATAAAAGAGGCAATGGAATATGCTGCCGGCAGGAAGCTCTACTATGTTCTGCCGAGGATGACCTACGGAAGGCAGTCCGCCGAACTCGCCCATCTGATTCCCGTTCTCAAGGAACTGGGTGCGGCTGGAGTAGTTGTGGGGAATGCAGGGGAATTATATGAATTTCATGCTGGCAGTCTTGAATTCCGAGGGGACTTCAACCTGAATATTTATAACGAGATTTCTGCAGGCTTCTATAAAGAGCATGGATTAAGTTCCGTAACACTTTCAGTTGAGGCTGACGTAAAAGTTGTCAAGGATACCCTCACAAAATCAGATACTCCCATAGAAATAATAGTTCAGGGAGCACCTGCTGTTATGTACCTGGAACACTGCCTGGCTGCTGCAGAGCATGGGGAAACCTCCAATGACTACTGCAGCGATTACTGTATGGCTGGCCCTCTTCCCTTGAAGGATGAGAACGGCATTGTTCACAGTGTATACAGCGACCAGTACTGCAAAAATCACATAATACCTGCCAGGGACTTATGTTACCTTCCTGTTCTGAAGGAGCTTGCCGGCCTTGGAGCGTCTGCCTTCAGAATAGAAGCCCAGCACTATACTCCGGAACAGGTAGAAGCGGTTACCAGAATATACAGGGAGTCAATAGATAGTATTGAGACCTTCCAATGGAACCCAGGATACGAAGCGCTGCTTTCAGAGAAAACAAACAGAAAACAGGGCCTCCAATCCCTTAATTTTTAAACTACACGGTTAATTTATATAGAGGTGATTGTTTTTATGAAAAATTATATCGGGCCTAAAAAAGTTGTGGAAAAAAAGAAAGAATATACGATACCCTGCTCTTATCACTTCTTCTCAGATCCTCCTCAGTTTGTAAGAGGAAAGATGCAGCATCTTTATGACTCGGAGGGAAGGAAATACCTGGACTTTTTTGCCGGTGTCTCCGTTATGAACTGCGGCCACTGCAACGATGAAATACTTGAGAAGACCATAGAACAGATGAAAACCCTTCAGCATACAACCACCATTTACCTCACCGAGCCTGTAGTAAACCTTGCGGAAAGACTGGCAGAGGTAACTCCCGGCAATCTGAAGCGTTCCTTCTTTTGCGGAACAGGCTCCGAAGCTAATGAAGGCGCTATGCTCCTCGCAAAGCTCCATACCGGCCACAGTGAATTTATAGCACTGAACAATGCGCTGCACGGAAGAACAGCACTTACCATGAGCGTAACCGGCATAGGAATGTGGAGAGCAGACTTTGCTCCTTACGGAGGAGTCCACTTTGCTCCTAATCCATACTGCTACAGATGCCCCTTCAAATCTTCTCCGGAAAAATGTGGCTTCGCCTGTGTTGAAGCAGCGGAAAATGTCATAAAAAATCACACTTCCGGCAAGATTGCTGCCATGATGGCGGAGACCATCCAGGGAAATGGAGGTATCATAACACCGCCAAAGGGATATTTTAAGGCACTGAAGGAAGTGCTGGACAAATATCATATTCCCCTTATAATCGATGAGGTTC
>JAUZPH010000223.1 GCA_030706065.1 Bacillota bacterium
CCATCAATAAAGAGGGCGTTATACCTGGAAATTACCGTGCTTCCTTTTGAGAAAAATTCCTTTTCATTAATATTGAGGTAATCAAGTATTCCTACTACGTCTTTAATCCCCTGATCCTGAAGGTCAACAAAGCCCCCATCCTTCAGTCGATAGTACTTTTTCTTCTGCCTCACCGCCTGTAGAATGCTCTTCATTTCTCTGGGATTAATGTCCTCCATACCGAAAGTAAATTCCAGCAGGTCTTCACTGTTTACCCTTATTCCCCCTACAACACTGGAACTGTTGTATATCCTCATATTCCTGAAGGCATCGGAGTAATAAACCTCACTGAACTCTTTAAGCTTATCTGCACCCTCCACAAGAAACTGCATTAAATCCTCTTCATTCTCCATACGGAAGTTCTCTGCATCCCTCCTGAAGCCAAAGCTCTCTATTCCCGATATTACCAAAGCCTCCCCGGAAATATCCCTGAGCAGTATCCCGTCTTTTCCCTCAACGGTTTCATCCTGCAGTGCACTTATTTCCACATCTCCGTAGCAAAATTTAACCTCTGCAGTGATACCCTTAAAATTCTTGTCAAGATATATCCTCGTTATCAGCGGAGCCTCATAGAAACTTTCCTCCATGGAGCTGTCCAGGTCAAAACTCTTGCTTATAGCCTTCAGGCTTGGTATCAGGTATGAGGCCACTCTGTGCCCGTCGCCCAGGTCGAATTGTATTTTACGGCTTCTCTCTCCCATAAATACATTGTATAGAGGCACATATAACCTGAGCTGTTCATTAGTAGGGGCATAAATATTGCCCTTATAGAAGAAGAATTTGCCGTTGCCGCTTAGCGGCCTTGGAATATCCTCGCCATGATCAAGCAATATTCCCTCCCTCCCCTTTGTCATCTGAAATTCCAGAGGCATATCTTCATATAATACCCGGACATTCTTAAACTGCCTGCCCTGTATGCTTGCATCGATTTCCCGCTCTCTCAGAAGACTAAAGAAGCGTCCCAGCTGTCTGTCAAGGATACACACTCTCTTCCCGGTAAGCAGCGAAGAGTTCCTTCCCTCTTCCTTATCTATAAGATAGTCTATTTCGCTGATTTCAAGTAAAAACTCTATGATTTTTCTGTCCTCTGCAGAAAACTGCTGCTCCAGCGGTTTGAAGACGAAACTCTTCCCAAACTCCAGTTCCTGTACCCTTTCAACAGCCTGAAGAAACTGCTTTATATTTTTGACCACATAGGTTTTTTCAAGGCCAACCTTGAATTCAAAGGAAGAACTTAGATTTTCATACAGATCATAATTATAATTTATCTCAAGCTTGAGTGTCCTCTTTATATCGGACAGCTTTAATGTGGTATATTTTATATCCTTCAGCAGCTTATCCAGCTTGTTCCTTGTGGAGGACTGTTCATTTTCTTTGTAATACTCCCTGAAAAACTTCAGGAGCACTGCAACTACATGCTTGCAAAACCCCATTTTCCTATGGTTATCTATAAAGAAGGGGCATCCACAGCTGGCTGACATAACGCCGCTTTTATCATTAAATAATACCTCAACATAATGCTCATCAAAATAGGACTCCTCAACCGAAGCTTCAATAGTATATGCCGTAAACCCTCCGCCCCGGTGGAATTCCTTTTCAACCGAAAAATCAACAACCTTGCCGCCTTTATAATAGCTTTCCCCTCTTTCAAATATGACCTCATTGCAATTTTCCCGTATTAGCTTCTCCGAGATGTTCATATACATCCCCTCACTTTTCCGCCTAATAAAGATCCGGAAATTTAGCCTTAGCATTCGCCTGAGAAAATATCGAATCTTCACCGATTTTTTCTCAGGCGATAAATTTTTGAAAATTTCCGCATCTATGTTAAGTATATCCCTTAATTTTAACATGAAACAGGGCGCGAGTAAATTTTCTTTTTAAAAAATACACAGGATATTCCCGTGTATTTCCCTACGCAAACGATTACATACCAATCTCCTACTTTTGAAATTTATTCAAATGCCAATATTCATGGAATTTTAGCATGGTAAAGTATTATATCCAATATTATTCTGTTTTCAAGGGTTTGAAAGATTTCAGAAATATTCTATAATTTTTTTATGAAATTTCAAAATTTTAAACTTGCATTTTTGTCTGTTTTAACATAATATAATATTAATAATAAACATTAAACATGTAAGGAGTTTTGCTCATGGAAAGATCGATTTTCAAAAAATTAGTTTTGCCTAAAGAATTAGAGACAATCCTTAGAAGCAAAGAGGTAATACTTGTTGAAAGCAGGGAAGATATCCTTGACCTGGCTATGGGAAGAAGCGAAAATAACACTTTTAAAGTAGCATATGATACTCCCGGTAAAGGAAATGTAGTTGAAGCTACTGTTGCGCGGTGTAAAAACGGCATTTCAATAAATTATACGGATCCATATATGAGAAGGCGCGATCCTGATTGTATGATTATCTCCGATAATAATCCAACAGACAAACCTACTTACAAGGAGAACTTTGACTCTGATTTTGATGAATTGAGACAGGCAACCTTTGATTGGCTTGAAAATCAAGAAGAACTCGTATTGCTTCCTTTTATGGCCGGTGGTGAAAAATTCGGCTATGAGGCACTTCTGGTTGCTCCTGCAAATTCAGGCTTTTTTGTGGGGGCTCTGGCGGATCTTCAGGGCTTTATTCCAAAGAGCAAAATACCGAATAATTTTAAACCAAGAGCTGTGCTCTATCTTGCACCGCCTTTCAGACATACCCACTTTGATGGGAAACAGGTAGTTGTTCATCACCGATTGGAGAAGATGCACGAATTATTCTGCTACAACCTCTATCCGGGCCCAAGTGCAAAGAAGGGCGTTTATGGTGTACTTCTTAATATAGGCGAGGAAGAAAACTGGGCAACACTCCATGCTTCCACCGTTAAGATTACTACACCTTATGAAAACACCTTTACAATCATGCATGAAGGTGCCAGTGGAGGCGGAAAGAGCGAGATGACGGAACAGTTCCACAGGGAACTGGACGGCAGGCTGCTGGTGGGTACAAATGTTAAGACCAAAGAAAAGTTCTACATTGATATAAAGGAAGCCTGTGAGCTTCAGCCGGTAACGGATGACATGGCACTGGCCATTCCATCCTTCCAGAACGGAAGAAAGCTGGTTGTAAAAGATGCAGAAAACGGATGGTTCCTGAGAATAGACCATATAAGCGAATACGGAACAGCACCGGATATAGAAAGACTTACAATATATCCTCCTGAGCCTCTAATCTTCCTGAATATTGACGGTGTAGCCGGTGCAACCTGCCTGATATGGGAACACACGATGGATTCTCCCGGAAAGCCTTGTCCAAATCCGAGAGTAATACTTCCGAGAAAGTTTATCGACGGTATAGTAAGTGAGCCTGTTGAGGTTGATATCAGAAGCTTTGGAGTAAGGACTCCCCCAAGCACCAAGGATAAGCCAAACTATGGTATCCTGGGCATGCTTCACATACTTCCCCCAGCTCTTGCATGGTTGTGGAGAATGGTGGCGCCAAGAGGGCATGCTAATCCAAGTGTAACTGCCACCGAAGGCATGAGCAGCGAAGGTGTAGGATCCTACTGGCCCTTTGCAACAGGAAGAATGGTAGATCATGCAAATATACTTTTAAGGCAGATTATGTCTACTCCAGCTACCAAGTATATTCTTATACCAAACCAGCACATCGGTGTATACAAGGTAGGGTTTATGGGACAGTGGATAGCAAGAGAATACCTTTCAAGGAGAGGTAATTTCAACTTTAAGAAGGAACCCCTTGTATCCTCCAGATGTTCTCTGCTAGGTTACGCCCTTGAGTCACTGAAAATTGATGGTCAGGCTATTCCCAAGGATTTCCTTCAGGTTGATCTTCAGGACGAAAATGGTGTTGAGGGCTATGATGCCGGAGCAACGATACTCACAGATTTCTTCAAAAAAGAGCTGCAGCAATATCTTGTACCGGACCTTGACCCACTGGGAAGGAAAATCATCGAAACCTGTTTGAGGGACGGTTCATTACAGGAATACGTTGACCTTATACAATAAAATTAGAGTGCCAGCCGAAAGTAAGCCTTGTATCAGGCACACTTTCGACTGGCACTTAATTTTACCCGCCCAGGGTTATATCCTGGTCACTATACCAGTTAAGGGCATCATAGAAATGTTCCGGCTTAAAGTCCGGCCAATAATCTTCCACTACATAGAAGTCGGAATATATTGACTGTACCGGAAGAAAACCGCTAAGCCTTCTCCTGCCGCCCCACCGTATTATCAGATCCACCCTGGACACATCCGAGGACTTTATATACTTTGTTACGGTCTTTTTACTGATATCCCCACTTTTTATCTGATTCAAATCCCACTCCCAGCCGTAATTGACAAGAAAATTAACCTTCATTCCGCCCTTTCCGAAGATCTTTCTCCGGGTATAAGGGAGAAGTTCCTTTGGAAACATTGGAGAATCGCTGTTTCCCACCACCAGGAGCTCCGCATCATCCCCGGAAAGCATATCAACCGCCTTAATGCATGCCTCAGTAAAGGCCTTCCTCTGTTCTGCAGGTCTCTTTGTATTGTCGGTAGTAAATCCATAGAAGGTCAGTTCCTTTACTCCTGCCTCTCTGCATAATCCAAAAACTATCTCTGCAGGCTCCAGGCCAGGATCATATCCCCGATCCTTTGTTAAGCCTCTGGCAATAGCCCATCTTCTGTTACCGTCCGGTATAATTCCTATGTGATTAGGTACTCTCATTTATATCACCTCAACGCAAAAAGCAAATTGATTTGTTTGTATTATCTCCAGTTTATTGAAAATTCATCCATTCACTTTGTTTTTTATTGAAATCTCAGGTAACTTATGCCACAAGAGACTCCAACTCAAAAGGAGCTCAAGTTATTACCCGAGCTCCCCATTTATTATAGCACCTTGATTTTACTTACCAGTTCCGTCTCCTGCAGCATATGCTCTTTCCCGTCTTTAGAAAGTTTCATTATATATCTGCCGTTTGAATATATGATT
Source organism: Bacillota bacterium (assembly GCA_030706065.1). Classification (GTDB taxonomy): domain Bacteria; phylum Bacillota; class Clostridia; order Clostridiales; family Clostridiaceae; genus JAEZDX01. The sequence continues at coordinate 5,034 of JAUZPH010000223.1, forward strand.
TCTCCCTCAGAGGTTATATCAAAATCGATAACACCCTTCTTAACAGTTACAGACTTGCCACTACTGTCCAACCTCACAAGCTCCCAGGTTCTTGGCGCAATTCCCGGATACTTTTCTCCACTGACCCTGTTTTCCTCCATATTCTTTTCCGCATTCACAAGATTTTCATATATAAACATGAGCTTTGGGTCCTGTTTTCCCTTTGCAGGATTATTTCCTCTGGTCTTGAAGGTTTCTCCGGTATATCTCATAGTGAAAAATTCAAGAAATCTGAATACTGCCTTTAACAGCTTTACGGGAATGAGCACAAAATCCTTAAAGCCGGCAGCAGGCTTCTTCTCTGACATATAGTAGGGCTTTTTTATAAAATAAAGATTTTCTCTTCCGTCTTCCTTGGGAAGAAAACAATCAAAATTTTTAATGGATACCACTTCTTCTATTTCCGAAGATTCAAGATCCAAACGGTAGATCTCCTTTGCACTGTAGCCAAGTAACTGACCGGATTCTCCTCTGCCTATGCCCTTGGAATCATAATATATGTGTTGGGGATTGGACTTTGACCATACAGGATTTTCGTCTATGGAATCGCCTTCAGTAAGCATATGATAATGGCCGTTTTTTACATCCATTACAGCTAAATGCTTTTCCATTGATGAATCGCTCATGGACACCACTAACTCATTGGAGGCCGCGTTGTAGTCAAGGTTGTAAAATGTCTCCTTGTTTCCATGAAGCACATGCTGCTCCGATTCATCTCCGCTGTGACTTTTTATAAAAATTCCGGAATAACCGTCAAATTCTATAGAATATATCACTCTTGCCCCATCTTGCAGGGGAGTAATCCCATTGACCTTTGCATGTTCATCCTTATTCTCAATATTCTTTAATCCGAATTCAGTCAAATCACCGCGGAAGGCTGCTCCCGTTCCACCGCTCTTCCAGGCCTTCCTGTCTGCTATTTCCTTCAGGTTTTTCTTATAGCTCTTCAAGTAGTTGCTTTCCATGTACGAAAGCTTGTCCCCATAAAATAGGCCAATTTTGCTCCCTGAAGCAAAAAATATTTTCCGATTCATCTAAACCCCTCCCAAGACTCTGGCATACAAATATTATATACTACAATTCGATTCAATTCCAATAAATGTTTAAAATGCATGCAGATAACATTACGAATTCAGGCATTTCCACAGGAAAAGAAAAACTGCTGACATAATCAGCAGTTTAATATAATTGACAATGGACATTTGACAATTGAAAATGAATGAAGGGATTCAGCTATGCCGAATCCCCTATTATTTTATTTTTTAAGCTTTTCCGGAGCTTGCTGAGGAAAAG
>JAUZPH010000224.1 GCA_030706065.1 Bacillota bacterium
TGATTAAAATATCCCTGGTCCAGCAGCTCATAAAGGACTACAAACAAGCCTTTGTTTTGTGTAATCAGCGTGTGCGGAGGATTCAAACTCAAAGAAGCTTTGCCAAAAGCATCAATAAAGCCTTTCATATCCTCCTCGCAGAACCAGTCCAGAGGATAATACCTGTATACGCAGTCCAGCTTCTTCCCATAGAGGTATAAAGCACCTTCCTTTATTACAACATCGTGAATGTTTCCAATTATAAATTCATAAGGAAGGTCCTTTAGCAGCTCATAAAGTGCGAGAGTAGTGTACCAATCCTCATAGTAAGTAGAGGTCAGAAAACCGACGGTTTTTATTTCCTTTACCGACTCATATTCACGAATTATTCCATAGAGGTTTTCCTTTATTTTATCAGCAAGTTCGCTGCAGGGATTCTCGTAAGGAAAGGCTAATTCCTCTTTTATCAGGGAACTTAAAGCAATACCTTCCACAATTCCTGCAGGAGTCTCGGAATTAAATTCAAGCAGCTTCAGCTTTCCATCCTGGGTTATTACCCAATCCATTCTCCCCACGGCGCATAAAACATCGGTATATTTTTGTTTTATAAGCTCTATAAGCCCTTCATCAATGGACAACAGGGGGAAGAATATATCGCTGTTGTCTAACACCAGCTGCTGCACCCTGCGCAGAATTGAACAGATCGCATTTGAGGCATTTTCTATTTCGCTTATAATATCTGCCTTCATCATTATAGGTTCAATGGAGAAAGCCTCCCATCTCCCGGTATAACCGCCTGTGAAGCCGTATTGAAAGGCAGCCTTTTCATAGATATCCTTCCACTTCAACCTTCGCTGCCTGCCATCTGCAAGCTTTTCAACATAAAAAGGCTTGTCAGTTATTCCTACAGGGGTTATCCAGGTGGTACAGTCATCGGTTAAATAGTCCTCGGACCAACGGATACAAATTCCTGCGTAGGAGCCGTGGAACATGAATATTCCAAAATTGCCGAAGGACTCAAAGGGTGGGTACTTACCCTGTCCTGCAGCCTTGTAGGAAATATCCGGCTTTATTTTGCAAAACTGCTGAAGTACGTGCAGCTTGGGACTCTTGAGAACATGCTCCAGTACCCCTTGCCATTCCTCCTGTGTATATAAACTTCCTATATATACTTCGCTGCTGTATCTTCCGAATACGGCTTTAATAACATACTTGTCCTTATTATCAATCAATCCCGGTAGCATGTCCTTTGAAAGCAGGACTGTATGAGGTAGGGACTCCCGTATAGCATAACTTTCTTCATCTGTGAGCATTTCAGGCGAATCTTCCAGCAGCCTCCAAAGATATGCAAACATACTTTTCGCCTGGCAGACTATTACCCTTGGGTCATTTATCAGCAGTACCCTGTTCCGGTCATAAAGCTGAAGAATCTTGTCCATATCATTAACCTCATACAGGAACTCAGTTGGAAACAACCTCAGGATTACATCTATTTTTTTATCAAAGGCGAAAACCGTTTCATCTCTTACAAAAAAGTTCTTTGGCCCTGCAGCTATTATAGCTACTTTGTCATTCTGCAGCAGGTCCGTGAAAAGATGAGCCAGGTGATGCTCCTCATAATGACAGGGGTCGATAAGTACAGCTGCATTAATCCTTCCTTCTGCAGGGAAGTTCTCATTAATTACATTATGAAACTGCGATATGAATTTCTCTTTGAACCCTGTATTGGGGTTGTCTCCAACCTCTGCAGCCTCAGAATACAGTATTTCTCTCTGGGCACAGGGCTTGTCATAATTAAACTCGGAAAAAAATATTCCCCCGCCATCTCTCAAAAAGCCGTCATACCTTGTCCAAAATATTGGTTTTACTTCTCTTTTTGAAGACAGTATTTCCTCCTTGAACGGAAAATCGTCCATATAATCTTTAAAGGCTGAATGTTCCGCATTAATTCCAAGCATAATCTTCATTACCAGCGAGTCCAGAATTTCGGCACAGTTTCTCAGTTTTTTATATTCATTTCTTTCCAAATAATAAGGTATCTGCGAGAATACATCGTCCTGCCTCCGTGAGCTTATCATATAATAATCAAAAAGCATTTCCTCAGTAAGTTGTCTCTGGTTTATCCTATTCATATTATCCATCCTTTAACTGGCTGAACTGGTTCCTCCATGAGCAGTTGAATATCCTCCGGAAGATTCGGAGGGTGTTGACCATGTACTCTTGCTGCTGCCGGAAGAACCGGATCCGATGTAGTGACTTCCTCCGCTGCTGCCGGTATACTCACCAGTTGCATATTCATCATCCGGATAGTAGGTATTTGTGCAGCCTGTCATAGCAAGGGGATTTGAAATTACGAAGGCTACTGCCAGGGAAACAGCTGCTGCTTTGTTTGATTTTATTAACTTTTTCAGTTTTTCTTTATCCATCTATGAATCCCTCTTTATATTAAATTTAGCAACGCCAATACTTTCCTGTTCCAGGTATTCCAGGTAGTACTTCATGTCTTCCTTTACTTCACCCATACTTATGTATACAAGAGTCTCATACCCAAGTACCTTCAGCATAGGCACATCAGGTACATCCTCATCAGTTATTTCATACTGATTATTGAACCCTTTTAATAACTCCTCAGGAGTAAAATCCAGGAATCTGTTATAATCCAATATGATGGCATAGCCTTCGGGTGCAGCTTTTTTCAGTGCCAGGCCGCAGCCCACAAGCGCATTCACAAAGTCCCGGGAGCCTACCAACCCAAAATCATGCAGGAGAAAATTGAGAACCAGAATTGGCTTTATACAAGCCTCATTATTCAAAAAAGCTCCTGCAGTCAAACAAACACTATCCGGCATGTCCAGAACGAACAATGTGCTTTTTAAGTCGTATCTCTTTACTATCTCCAAAACATCTTCTTTCACGCTGTCGGTTATGCCGGTACAGGGCTCCGTCAATTCAAAATCCCTATAGTGCTTCAACGAAGTAAAGGGGCCTGTCCGCACAAAACATTCAAAGCATCCTGTATTATATAGCCATGAATGATATAACTCAACCGCATCTATGTCTCTTAAGTTCAATATATGTAATCTCCTTTTCTATAGGTTATGGCAAAAAACTTATCCAGCATGAGTATTTGTGTGTACTGATTTTCATCCAGAATCTCAATGTATTTGTCGTTTTTCTCAACTACGCTGCATCGAACCACTGCATCAGGTTCTTCCCTGTACCATGATTCGAATTTTACATAAAGATTTAGTTCTACCATATTAAACCTCCCCTTTCACATATATACTATTATACCATAAATTAATAAACCGACAAGTATCGATAGACTTATGGGGACGGTTCCCTATTTTCGCATTTTTCTACTTCTGTCACCAAATCATACGTTCTTCATCCCATGAGAATTGTATCCATGCTCCACAGACCGGTGATGTAATGAAAATATCACCACATTCAAGAACCGACATCCTCGTAACAAGAAGACTTTTATAGGCACTTCCTTAAATTTGCAGCTAAAAATACACATCTTTCTCGCATGTGTATTTTTGTTGGATACTTTACTTCAACTCATACACATGTGACCGGCCCCTCCATTTTGTTGACAGATGAAATTCATGGTGATACTATAAAATTAAAAGAATAATATAAACACGAAAAGTGGCAAACCTGCCGAAAGACAGGGACGCAAAGCTATAGGGCCTAATGGTGCAAACCGATGGTAGCCAGTTGCCGAAATTTACTTAACCGAAAGTTCACGGCAGGTGCTATTGCGCCCTGTCGTTTTTTGTTATTGGTATTAAGAATTATTAGAAGGAGGAAGGTCATGAAAAAGAAATTTATTTTTCTAAGCTTAGCTGTTATTCTTATCGGCGTTTCAATTGGCAGTTTTGCTCTACTCAAAACTCCAGTATCCTACCTTAGCATTGACATTAATCCAAGTGTAGAGCTTGGTGTCAATGTACTTAACAAAGTAGTATCAGCAAAAGGTTATAATAATGATGGTGAAATAATACTAAATGGCAAGGATTTAGTTAGTTCCACTGTAAGCGAAGCTGTAAACACATTGATTAAATCTGCATCCGAAAAAGGATTTATCGCCGACGATGGCTCAACTGTTGTCTCTGTTACTTCAGAAACTGATAATCAAAATGTAGCAGCTCAATTGACAAGCTATGCTGTTGATGGAGCTATGAGCGCAGTTAAGGAAAAAGGTGAAACAATTACATTACTTAAGAACAGTGTACCTCTCGCCTCAAGAGAAAAGGCAGAAAAACTTAGTTTAACCGCAGGTAAACTTAATATTATAGAAAAGCTGCAAGCCTTGGACCCTTCCGTAACGATTGATGAGTATAAGGACGCCAAGATAACAGATATTGTGAATAAAATAAAATATTTGGAAGACAACTCCAATGCTGCATCTTCCAGTACTACTACTGAAATAAATCCTCCCAGCTCCACTAGCACTAGTGAAAATATTACAAGTAATAGTAGTACGAGCTTAAAAGAAGTGACACCTACAAAAGTTAATGATACCAAAACTGATGAAAAAAAGACCGAAAGTAAAACCGAAGAAAACTCTGAAGTTCTACCTGTTGAGCAATTACCCATTTCACTGTATAGCAGTGAAACCGATGTGACATTCAAAAATGGAAATTGGGGCAGCATAACTGCAGCAATATCCAAAGAGGGTATCGGTGGAACTAACTGCATAAAGTATGAAAACCTATTGAAAAACCCTTATTCACCCGGACCTACAATAGTACTTCCGAGGGCTAAAAATGTGACCAATGTTAAACCAACTGACAAGCTTCAGCTTAAAATGGATATCGGAACAGTTACCGATTCGCAGCCTGTAAAGATAATATTTAATGGAGATCCGAATATTTCTCTTATTACTCCAAAACTCAACAGAACCTCCGGATTTGAGATTGTAACTCTTGATATTTCAAATATTTTAGATAAATTAAACGGCCGTATATCAAAATTATCCTTTGATGGTGCAGGTCCCAACGGCTGGCAGGGAGTCAACTACCTGCTGGTGGATGATATAAGCATTATCTCTCCTGCTGAGGCTGCAGAAGGAAACTCGGTAGAACCTGTTCAACCGGCACCGGTAAAGGAGGAAACTCTGCCTTTAATGATATATAACCACACGGATAATGTTACATTTTGTCCTCCGCATTGGGGCAGTATAAAGGCTGAAGTTGTAAAAATGGGCGAAACCAACCAAAACTATATTAGTTTTTCAAACCTCAAAAATAATGTATACGCCCCGACGCCGGATATAGTTTTTCAAAGCCCCAAAAATATCAGCGGGATTTCATCCTCAGTAAGTTTGAAACTCAGCCTTAATATAGGAGAAACCAGGTATCCCCAGGCTATCAAGTTAATTATTAACGGTAGTGAAGAAACAAGTGTAGTTACACCAAAAATCCAATCCTCCTCTGCTATGCAGGATATTTATGTGGATATTTCAGCAATAAAAAATAAACTCGGCGGGCAAATAGCACAGATAGCTGTCGAAAGTGCTGCTCCAAATGGTTTTGCCAATGTTGATAGCCTTTATATCGGAGAAATAAGTATAGTAAAGTCACCTGCAGATGAGCCAACCAACCAAAATTATACTTCAACTCGTTAACCTGAGGGTATCTACCATTGAATGGTAGGTACCCTTTTTTACAGCGAACTTTTATTATATTTTAGGATGGGGCTAATAAGATGTGTAAATCGGTATCAAGATATCTTTTTATTTCATCTTCCGCTAATCCAATAAAGAGGCTCTTATCATAGTTAGTTATTGGTGCCTTATTCAGCCGTTCACCTATACGCCAAATAACTTCATTGTGTCACTGCAGTACTACGAACTCTTTCTTCCACGGCCTTACACCATATGATATAATTGTATATAACTAACAGCCTTTCTATTGGAGGTCATCGAATGTCAAAAATTAAGAGTCTTATAAAGAAAATCCTTGTTGACAGAAAAGCGCTTTACATTACTTTAGCATTAATATTGCTTGCGGCCGCAATACCAACGGCTTTGATACTTTCTTCATCTAAAAAGGCAGACGAAAAGCCTGCAGTATCAGAGTTGACTGACAAATCATCTTCAACCTACAGCACACCTGATTCGTCTGATAAAGTCGCTACTACAGAAGCTTTAAAGCCGCCAGTTGAAGCTGAGCCAAAGGCTACAAGCGAGCCAGCAGCAACAGCAGATGCCGGGACTGTTACAAAAACTGCGTCTAATGGGACAAGCAGTACCGGAACTACCGGCAGCAGTTCAAATACCCAGCCGGCTCAACCCGCAAAACAGACTACAGCACCTACACCTGTCAGTTATACATATGGCAATACCTCAGGTAA
>JAUZPH010000225.1 GCA_030706065.1 Bacillota bacterium
CCATTTCTGCATAATTTGATAATAAAGGACACCCCTTTCTCATTATTTCGAGCCTCGATGCTGCCGCCGTACATGTTTACTATTCGCTTTACAATATCCAAGCCAAGGCCGAAGTTACCACCCTTATCCTTGCTAAAGGCCACAAATATACTCTTGAGCTTATCCTCCGGAATCTTTTCTCCATCATTATATATAGTGATATACTGAAACTTGCTGTCCTCTTGAACGGTTATTCTGATGAGTGTTTCAGCATACCTCAATTCATTATCTATGATATTTTCAAAGACTACAGCCCACTGTTCCTCATCCCCCACGACTTCTATATCCCTGATATCCAGCTCAAACCGGACTTTCCTCTCGTTATATGTGAAGTTGTCAACTACACTTTCCACCAGATTCCTTATATATATCTTCTTGAATTCCTTCTGGCGCTTGGACATGTACTTTATCTTTGTAAGATAAAGTAAGTTTTTGATTCTCTTCTGCATCCTTTCAGCTTCAGAGTCAATAACCTTCATGGTGCTCTGCAGATCGCCCTTCGGATAAATTCCGTCCTCTACCGCCTGGGCGTAGCTTCTTATCACCATGAGCGGGGTTTTCAGGTCATGGGAGGCCTGCTGAAGCATAGTCTGTTCATACTCGTCCTGTATAACTAGCTCCTTTCTCATTTCCTCGATGGACCTTGAGAGTTCCCCTATCTCATCCTCCCTGTCTATACTGATTTCCTCATGCCACTGCTTCTTTCCTATCATCCGGACCCTGCTCTGAAGCTGACGCAGCGGCCCTACAAGCCTCTGTGCCAGGTATTTTGCAGCAGCCAGGCTTATTATGAGCGCAATAATCATCACGGAAAAAAGCCGCCTCATCATACTCGCCGCCAGGGAATTTCTGTAAGTATCCCACATATACGATACCATGAAATTGCCTTTTTTATCATTTATCCTGATGACATACAGCACTCTGCCTGTGGCTGCCCTCTGCATGTACTCTCCTGTGGTACTTTTCTGATTATCAACCTGGTTTTTTAACTTCCTCAAAAAAAGCTGTGCAGCATTCTTATTCGGTATGAGCTTTTCTATCTTTGCCAGGTTTGCCTCATCATTGGAGTAATTCATCCTTATATGCCTTACTTCCTTTATATCATTACTTTCCGCCGCCTCTGCAGCAGTTTCCTGACTTGAAGTACTGCCGGCATTCCTCTTTATCACATCTTCCTGCGCCGTCTCGATGCTTCTATACACCTCATCCGTAAAGAATCTTCTTATGGTCAGTGAAAAGTAAATGGATAACAAACCGAATATGATTACTATAACCAGGGTAAATACAATCCATATCTGCAGGGACAGCGGCCTGTCTTTCAGCTTTTTCATAATTCATCCTTTCTAACCGGACAACCGGTATCCGTATCCATATATTGTTTCCACCTTTAGTTCGGGCATCTTCTTTCTCAGCCGCCTGACTAGGTCATCTACCACCCTGTCGCTTCCGAAATAGTCTTCTCCCCACAATCCGGTCAAAATCTGATCCCTTGTCAACGCCCCGCCCTTTTTATTTATAAGAAGCACCAGCAGATCAAACTCCTTTGAAGTCATAGGGATTTCCTCTTCTCCCAACCTAACAATTCTCTTGTTCAGATCCACGGTATAGCCGTCGATGCCCAAATCCTCTCGGCCCTTTACTCCCTGGTATACCCTCTTTAAAAGCTTCTGCACTCTTATGACAAGCTCCCTGGGCATAAAGGGCTTAGCCAGGTAATCATCGCTTCCCATCTCAAGCCCTATTATCCTGTCTATATCCTTATCTCTTGCAGAAATGAATATAACGGGAATATCCTTATCCTTTTCCTTTATTTCCTTCAGCAGCTGAAAGCCGTCTATATCCGGCAGCATGATATCAAGTATCCATAGGTCCGGCTTCCTGTCAATACTGCTTCTTGCACTCTCACCCATAAGGAAGGCTGTAACTTCAAAGCCCTCCCTTTCAAGGTAGGATTTTAATATGTCATTTAAATTTTCTTCATCCTCTACCAGGTATATCTTGTAGCCCATGATTAATTATACACCTCCTTGCAGAGCTTCATATTTTTCATTACTCTCCGGGATAGAGCTCGGCTCCAGAGACATACATCCCGGCAGAGCTCTGTCCTGATTATATTATATAATAAAACAACGCAGTATACACCCTGGTATCTTGTTTTGGTACCTGAGGCGCATACCGCGTGAAAGATTATATTCTAGCTTAAGGATGTCAGTATTTGATTTAAAATTACACCTCTTTGCTTTATATCCTCCAGTATAGCCGATTTCTTTTCAATTATCTGCTTGAAGGTTGTCCCTGCAGCTGTATAGTCTTTATTCTTAATATTCTCTGCATAGTCCTTCCAAAGCTGAGCCTTCTCCTGTTCCAGGGCCTTTACCGTATCTCCTATTGACTTAGCCTGCTGAAGCTGTGTCTTGACATTATCCTTTAACTGCTGGTTGGAATCCCTCATACTCTTCAGCTGGTCCTTCAACGGTGCAACCTGAGCCTTGATTGCATCATCCTGAGCCTTCAAGTCCGCCACCTGCTTATTCAGGTCAAGTATCTGCTGCTCCATGCTCTTCATCTTGTCCACATCTCTTGCTTTAACTGCATCTCTATACTGGGACCTCAAGCTAAGCCTCTGCTGCTGTAACTGCTTTGCCTGTTCAACAAGAGCCTTTCTCTGACTGGCAAGATCCTTCAGCTTTGAAGACATATCCTTACCCTGTGTAGTTTTTGCCTTGACCTTCTCCTTTATCTGTTTTGACGTGTCATTGTTGGCAGAAACAGCATCCCTTGTCTGCTGCCTTAATGCCACAAGCTGGTTCATATCATCGAAGTGCTCCTTGAGATAGGCATCTCTTGCCTGCTGCTGCTCCGGTGTAAGTTGTGCAGATGACTGAGCTGCCTCCTGGGTTGCCGCCGTTGTATCGTTTCCCTCTGCAAAAACAGCGGTGGATGTACCTAAAACCAGTGAAAGTGTAAGTAATGCCGATATGAATTTTTTCATATTATTTCTCCTCCCAATTAAAAGCTATTTTGCACTGAAATTTGACGGTATGCTGTCCAGTCCATTGTCATTGAGCAGTGAGTCTATATCGTCGGAACTGAGCTGCTGTGACTGGTCCTCCGGTGAATCAAGCTGTACGTCCTCGTCCTGTTTTGCTGAGCTAATAAGGTCACTGTCGGTAATATTCTTTGCATCCTTATTGATGGCTGATGAGCCTGGGGCAGTGGAAACGCTGCTTTGCTGACCCCTGCTCCCGACTCTTTGGCTGCCATTTGTACAGCCGGTGAGCAACAATGCTGTTATAGTAAAAATTCCTGCCAGTACCAATACAAATTTACTTTTCAATATTATCACCTCTCTGTAGGTTATATTTTAAGTATAGCCACCTTTTGTGGTGAAAGTGTTGAATAATTATGTGAAATTGTGTAATCAGACAGATATAGCATGCGAAAACTTAATTTTAACTTTTTCAAAAATCCGGAAGCTTCAACCGGTTATCAGGCAAGTTAAAATTGTAGTCTAGGTTGGATATCTTAAAAAAATACGAAGATTACTGCATCCTACGGAAAAACTGCCAAGCATTTTAAGCTTGGCAGTCCCTATATCATTCTATTTGTACTATCAATTCCCCACCTGCCTTAATCTCAATGCTGCCTGCTGAAGTACAGCCTTTGAGATCCTTGATTGTGGCTTCCAGTTTCTTAATAAGCTTTTCCTCTGCCTGTATAGTCAGCTTGTTTACGGGCTCCTTCATTGACATATTCCTTTCAGTCTTATACTTACGGATTTCTCCAAGTATGCTTTTACAGGCCTCTCCAAAATGTATTGCTTCCGGATCTCCGGTTTCTTGCTGTTCCCACTTCATCCTATGAATGGAAGATTCCTCCTCGAAGGCTTTGTAGAAGTCCTGATATATTTCTTCCGTTATATGGGGTACATATATAGCGTACAATTTGAGAATTCCCAGAAGGATTTTATATAAGGCGTATTGTGCGGACCGTCTCTCCTCAATTCCATGAACCTCGGGCTTATAAAGCCTATCCTTTACAATTTCAAGGTAATTGTCGCAGAACTCCTTCCAGAAGAAAGCATCTATCTCCTGCAGTGCCAACCCAACTTCATAGCTGTCCAAATACTCTCGGGCCTTACTCTGGGCATTTTCAAAGGCTTCAAGTATCCATCGGTCTATGGGCATGAGCGCCGCCGGCTGTTCTTTCTTATAATCCTGAAGATGCATGAGTGAAAACTTGGCTGCGTTCCACAGCTTCGTCATAAACCTTGAGGATAGTTTCAAATCTTCTTCTGAAAACATAGTATCTGTTCCAAGCCTTGCTCCTGCAGCCCAATACCTCAAGGCATCCGCAGAGTTGCGTGCTATCAACGTCTTAGGATCAAAGGCTCCATTGTTTTTGGATTTGCTGATTTTCTCGCCTTTCTTTGCAAGAACATAGCCGCATATCATTATATCCTTCCAGGGCAGTCTGCCGGTATGGAACAGTGTCTTTGCAATTGTATAAAAGGTCCAGGTTCTTATTATCTCGTGGGCCTGTGTTCTCATAGACATGGGGATGAGCTTATCCGTCATATCTCCAGCCTCACCCCAATGTCCGTTTATCAACGGTGTCAGGGAGGAAGTCGCCCAGGTATCCATAACCGCCTTCTCAGGGATAAGTTCCCTGCAACCGCACTTGCACTGTTTTCCACTGCTGCCTTCCATAGGATTTATGGGAAGTTCTTCTTCATCAGCAAATATTATATTGCCGCAGTCACTGCAGTACCATACCGGGAAAGGAATTCCGAAATACCTCTGCCGTGATATGCACCAGTCCCATTTCAGGTTCTCAACCCAGCTCGTATACCTTGCCTTCATAGAAGAAGGATACCAGTTTATCCGGTCCCCGGCACTGAGCAGTTCCTCCTTGTGTTTCAAAATATCTATATACCACTGCTTTGAAGGAATTATTTCAATAGGCTTTCCGCATCTTTCATGGATGGATACAGTATGAGCAAGACACTCGCTTTTCTTTAGAAGCCCTTTCTCATCAAGGAGAGCAATAATCTGTCTTCTTGCCTCTTCAACCTTCAGCTCTCCAATGAAAGGTACCTGTCCGTCGATAAACCCGTTCTCCTCTATTACCTTTCGATAGGGCAGGTTGTGCTTTTCATACCATTCAACATCTGTTGTATCCCCGAAGGTGGCGCACATTACTATTCCTGTTCCTTTATCTATTGCCGCCTTTTCATCCGCCAGTATCGGTATGTCATAATCATACAGCGGAACCCTGGCACTCCTGCCGATATACTTCTTATACCTCTCATCCTCCGGATTAGCAAACAGACACACACATCCATACAGGAGCTCCGGCCTGGTGGTTGCTATAATAAGTTCTTCACCTTCACAGCGAAAGGTTACATAATTGAAAGAGGTTTCAATATCGGTGCTTTCCAATTCTGCCTGAGCAATAGAAGTCCTGCAGTTGGTACACCAAAGTACAGGGGATTCTTTAATATATGCCCTGCCTGCCTTAGCCAGCTTTATGAAGGACTTCTGGGAAATCCTCTGTACTCTCGGGCTTATGGTCTCGTACTGAAGGTCCCAGTCTACGCTGAAACCCATGGACATCCAGAGTTCCCTGAATTCCGCCTCATACTTCCTTGTTATATCCAGACAGCTGTTTACAAAATCCTTCCTTTCCTGATTTGCAGCCCTTATTCCCTTTTCCCGTTCAACCAGCCTTTCGGTGGGTAGGCCGTTGTCATCAAAGCCAAAGGGGTAGAAAACCTCCCTGCCCTGCATCCTGTGAAAACGTGCAATCATCTCTGCCTGAGTATAGGAAAAGATGTGGCCGATATGAAGGCTTCCGCTGACCGTCGGCGGTGGTGTGTCTATGGAATAGACTTCTTTACCGCTGCCTCCATCAAATTTATAGATTTTGTTCTGTTTCCAATAGTCCTGCCATCTCTTTTCAGCTTCCTGTGGATCATACTTTTTACTCAACATCTTTTCTACCTCCTATTGGTGTTTAACTCTAAACATTAATAAATTCAGGTATATAGAGTTAAACACTTTATAAAATAAAAAACCCTTCGTCCTAACTATAAGGACGAAGGGTTAAACTCCGCGGTACCACCTAAATTTGTACATAAGTACACTCTCAATAATAGTACGGGCTCCATGGCCGATACTACTTCCCTTTTAACGGCGGGAAATCCGTTAAAGCCTACTTTAAAAATTTCGGTTTACAACTCCGGAGCTACCTTCACCACTGCCTTCCCGGGAAATTTCCACCAGCATTCCCTCTCTTTA
>JAUZPH010000226.1 GCA_030706065.1 Bacillota bacterium
TCTCATTACATCCTCATATAAATCTACAGGCCCTTTGGCCATAAACAATGAAAGCATGCTCTTTTCCCTGTTAACATGAGCAGGGATACCAAGTTCTTCGATAATACCTCTAAGCCCTTTTTCCAGGCTGACTGCCTTCTCTTCCATCCTTCTATAAATATCCCTTTCTTCCTTAAGCAGGCTCAGATAACGGTAACCCATGGTCATAGCCAGAGGATTTCCCGATAAGGTTCCCGCTTGATACACCGGGCCAAGGGGTGATACCATCTCCATTATATCCCGCCTTCCTCCATATGCGCCGACAGGCAGGCCTCCGCCTATTATCTTGCCCAGGCAGGTTATGTCCGCGTTGATTCCGTAGGCCTCCTGAGCCCCTCCATAGGCCAGGCGGAAGCCGGTAATGACCTCATCAAATATAAGCAGAGCCCCCTGAGTATCACATATTTCTCTGAGGCCCGCCAGGAACCCTTCCACCGGTGGAACAACTCCCATATTCCCTGCCACCGGCTCTACGATGATACAGGCTATATCATCTCCAAATTTGTCAAAGGCTCCATATACAGAACCCAAATCATTATATTCGCATACAATGGTATGCTTCACAGTATCCTCCGGCACTCCCGGGCTGGTAGGAACTCCAAAGGTCAAAGTTCCCGAGCCGGATTTAACAAGCAGTGAATCCGAATGTCCGTGGTAACAGCCCCGGAACTTGATAATCTTGTTTTTTCCCGTATACGCCCTGGCAAGACGGAGGGCGCTCATAGTTGCCTCGGTACCGGAGTTGACCATTCTCACCATATTTATGGATGGAAAAGCCTCAACTATCAGTTTGGCAGTCTCTACCTCGATGGCGGAGGGAACGCCATAGCTCGTACCCTTATATATTATTTCCTCAATTCCTTCTAAGACTTTGGGGTTACTGTGTCCAAGTATCATGGGCCCCCAGGAGCATATGTAATCAAGATAGCTGTTTCCGTCGACATCATATACTCTGCTGCCTTGAGCCCTTTCTATAAATATAGGATCAAGCCCTACGGATCTGAAGGCTCTCACCGGACTGTTTACGCCGCCCGGTATGTACTTTTTTGCTTCCTCATATAACTTCCTGGATTCTGAATGCTCCACAATACCACTTCTTTCTTTCAAGTTCATTAAACTGAAGAGAGCAACCCTTCAGCAGTCTTACACAGATTGAATTGATTACTTTCCCTGCTTCAAAAGCCTTACAATATCCTTTGCAAAATAGGTGATTATTATGTCTGCACCGGCCCTCTTCATGGAAAGAGTGGTTTCCAGTATTACATCCTCTTTCATGAGGCCCTTTTCTATAGCAAGCTTCAACATGGCATATTCCCCGCTTACACTGTAGGCCGCTATAGGCACATCGAAATTATCTCTAAACCTTCTTATTATATCCAGGTAGGACAGAGCAGGCTTAACCATTATGATATCTGCCCCCTCTTCAATATCCAGGGCACCTTCCCTCACTGCTTCATCACTATTTCCGGGATCCATCTGGTAGCTCTTTCTGTCGCCAAAAGCCGGTGCAGAATGAGCCGCTTCCCTGAAGGGTCCGTAATAGCTGGAAGCATACTTGGCGCTATAGGCCATTATCGGAACACCTTCAAAGCCCTCCTTATCCAGCGCCTCCCGGATGAAGCCAATCCTTCCATCCATCATATCCGAAGGTGCCACCATATCAGCCCCGGCCTTTGCATGGCTTACCGCTATCTTTCCGAGGTATTTCAAGGTTTCATCATTGTGTACATAGCCGCATTCCGTCAATATTCCGCAGTGGCCGTGTTCCGTATACTGACACATGCATATATCTGTTATGACATAAACATCCTTGAAATTCTCCTTTATAGCCCTTAGTGCCCTTTGAACAATGCCGCTGTCACTATAGGCCTCGGAACCCACTTCATCCTTTATATCGGGAAGTCCAAAGAGTATGATATACCTTATTCCAAGGCCTCTCAGTACTTCTACTTCTTCTAGCAATTCATTCACAGAGAAATGATAATTTCCCGGTAGTGAAGGTATCTCTGTCTTAATTCCTTCGCCTTCCACTACAAATAAAGGATAAACCAGGTCCTTCAAGTTGATTTCCGTTTCTCTTACAAGGTCTCTGAGCAGACCGCTGCTTCTCAGCCTTCTGGGCCTCTTTATCAAATCCATTCTATCACCCCGCTCTAACAATTATCTATTTTGTCTTCCGTTATACATTTTATCACACCATCAATGGTGTATTCCTCCGCCTCCCTGTAGACCTTCAGTCCATAGCCCGTCAAGGCAGAGGAAGTCACCGGGCCTATGGAAATAAGCTTTACGCCTTCCAGCAGCCCCATATTAGCTTTCCCAAGCAGCTGAATAAAATTATTCACCGTTGAGGAGCTTGTAAAGGTTATATAATCTACAATACCGTCCTTAAGGCTTTGCAGAAGGCTTTCCCTTCCGCTTTCATCAATAACTGTATCATAGGTGCTGATTTCATTGACTGTACATATGTTGCTCAGTTCCTCTGAAAGATACCTCCTTGCTTCTCTTGCTCTCGGAATGAGAATCCTGTCCTCGTAACCGAGTATACTTTTCATTCCTTCCACCAGATCTTCACTTACAAATCTTTTAGGAATTATATCCGGCTTCAGTCCGTACTTCTCCAGCGCCTCAGCTGTAGCGCTGCCGATTACCGCAATCCTGCAGGTATATAGAGCCCTTGAATCCCTGCCCATCTCGCTGAGCTTTTCGAAGAATATATCTACCCCGTTTACTGAGGTGAAGATAACATAGCTATATGTATCCAGGTTAGCTATCGCTTCCTCAAGCTCCTCATTTGTTTCAACCTTTTTTATCTTTATAGCCGGAACCTCTATACCGTTTCCGCCCAGCTCCGATATCTTCTGCAGCAGTGTGCTGCTCTGTTCTCGGGCCCGGGTCACAATAATATTCTTCCCGAAGAGCGGGCTTCTTTCAAAGAAATTGAGTTTTTCCCTTAAACTTACTACATCTCCTACCACTATAAGGCATGGGGATTGCAATTCCTCTTCTACCGCTCTTTCATATATATTCTCCAGATTCCCGGTAACTACCTTTTGATTTGGGCATGTTCCCCAGTTTATAACTGCTGCGGGAGTATTGCCGTCCTTCCCGTATTCCGCCAGTTTCTCTGCGATGATCTGTAGATTTGATACTCCCATGAGAAATACAAGTGTACCCTTCAGAGCGCTTATTGTACTCCAGTCCAGGCTTCTGTCCGGATCCTTAAGATGTCCCGTAAAGACATGAAAAGAAGAGGCGTACTCACGATGAGTTATCGGTATACCTGCATAGCAAAGCCCGCCGATGGCAGAGGTTATACCCGGTATAACCTCAAATTCCACGCCTTCCTCATAGAGAATTTCTCCTTCTTCTCCACCTCTCCCAAAGACGTATGGGTCACCGCCCTTGAGCCTTACAACAAGCTTTCCTTCCTTTGCCCCTGCAGCCAAGGTTTTGTTTATTTCCTCCTGGGGAAGGGTATGGTTGCTGCTTTCCTTTCCAACATAGATAAGCCTGCAGCCTTCCTTTGCTTCCTTTAAATATGCAGGATTTACAAGCCTGTCATAATAGATTAAATCCGCTTTTTTAATGACTTCCAGGCCCTTCAAAGTCATAAGCTTGTAATCGCCAGGGCCTGCACCGACAAGATAAACCTTACCTTTCAACTTTCTTCATCTCCTCCAGCACTATGCCTGCAAGCTCTCTTCCCAGAGCCTCCGCCTCTTTGGCAGGGCCTCCAATAGACTTTTTAACAAGAACCTCTCCATTCTCGGTGCCAAGCATCCCATATACAGTTACATTCTCGTCCTTCACTATACATAACGCACCCATTGGAGTGTGGCAGCTTCCGTTGATGCCATTCAGAAAGGCTCTTTCTGCCTTCACCTGCAGTTCTGTATCAGTATCCTTGATTTTACTTATGATTTCTTCAAGGTCAGACTCCCCTTCTCTTATCTCCACTGCGAGGATGCCCTGTGTTGGTGCCGGCAGTATATCTTCCATATCAAAATACTGACTTATCCTATGTTCAAGACCAAGCCTCTTGACTCCTGCAGCAGCAAGGACTATACCATGCAGCTCCATGCCTTCTATCTTTCTCATCCTCGTATCTATGTTTCCCCTTATCGGAACAATATTCAAATCCGGCCTAAGCTTTAAGAGTTGAAATTTCCTTCTGCTGCTGCCGGTGCCGATTCTGCCGCCATAGGGTACATCCTCAAGGCTTCTAAGTCCTTCCTTTAATATAAGGGCATCCCTGTAGTCCTCTCTCTCAGGAGAAGCAGCCAGCTTTAGCCCCTTGGGAAAAAAAGAAGGTATATCCTTCATACTGTGTATTGCCATATCTATCTCATGGTTTAACAGGGCCTCTTCAATTTCCTTTACAAATAAACCCCTGTCCCCTATTTTGTCCAATTCCACATTCTGAATCTTGTCGCCCTTGGTCTTTATCACCTTTACTTCAAATTCCGCATCCGGATTGTATTCCTTCAGCTTCTCCACCACCCACTCAGTCTGAACCAGGGCGAGCTTACTCCCTCTGGATCCTATCACAAGCTTCATACCTGTTCCTCCTCTCCATAAGCTCCTCAATACTCATATCTGTCAATTCATTGAGTATACATCTCTTTAATGCCTCGTCGCTGCACTTTTCCAGTACCAGCCCCCTCAGAACTCCCAGAAGTTCCAACCTCTCTCCGTATTCCTCAGTAAATAATTGTTCCAATTGGTCTTTGATCTTCCTTGCCAGAGCAGGACTTTTACCCGAAGTTGAGACAGATATGACAAGACCGCCTCTCTTAAGGGTTGAAGGCACTGTAAAGTCAGAACCTTCCCCGTCGTCAGCGGTATTGCAGAGTATCATGTTTTTCCTGCAGTGTTCCCTTATATTTTTATTTACCTGTCTAGAAGAAGTGGCTGCTATGACAATATCCGCATCTTCTATGAGTTCCTCCCTGTAAAGTGCCTGAATAGGCTGTACTTCATTCCATATTTCATCAAAGCCCTCAGTGAAGGTCGGGCTTATTACTGTAATCCCTGCTCCATAGGCAAGCAATGCTTTCACCTTTCTCAAGGCCACTGCACCGCCTCCTACAACTACTATTTTCTTGTCCTCAATATTTAGCATTACCGGGAAGAACATCTCAGCACCTCTCATACTTCCAGCTTTATCAGTCCAATTCCATATCAAAGAGATCTTCGACAACCTTCATATATAAAGCCCTCTTCTCACTGTCTTCAATTTCCTTTAACCTAAGTACAGGCTCCCTGATGAGCCTCTTTAGTGCGGAACTCAGCATCTTCTCTACAAGCTTTTTGTCTCTGCTGTCCAGTTCCAGCTTTTTATCTATATATTCCATAGTATCCTTTTCTATTATACTGCACTTTTCCTTCAGAGAACGTATTACGGTATCCGCCTGAATTGCGCTGAGCCAACCCTCAAACTCCTCTACATCGGAGTTTACAACGGCCTCCGCCTTTTTTGAAAGCTCTGATCTCAGCCTTTCGTTGCTGCCGGATATAGCCTGGAGGTCATCCACGTTGTATAGATGAACCTTTGGAAGTTTTCCGACCGCCTCTTCTACATCTCTCGGTAGGGCAAGATCCATGATATAAAGCTCTTTTGCACGCCTCCCAATCATTTCTTCCTTAATAATAGTATGGGGTGACGAGGTGGCCGTTATAAGCACATCAGCCTCCTCCAGAATTTCATACCTGTCCTTGTAATCCACAGGAATTACACTGGGATATTCCCTGGATATGTCAACCACCTTCTGGTGATTTCTGTTAGCCATATATATTTTATCAGCCTCTTCCTCCAGTATATAGTTAAGAGCAAGCCTGCCCATCTTCCCAAGGCCAACAATTAATATGTTCTTACATTTGTAGCTCCCTATCTTATCCTTAATAAATTTTACACCTATGGAGCTTATAGAGATAGGGTTTTCAGATATTTTCAGCTCCGTCTTTATCTTTTTAGCCGTGGTAGCAGCCTCTCTGAAAAATTTATTCAATACCTTTTTACTGCTTCCAAGCTCAAGGGCAAACCCATGAGCATCCTTCACCTGTCCCAGTATCTGATCTTCACCGAGGATTATGGAATCCAGCCCGGCGGCAACTTTATAGAGGTGGTATACAGCATCATGGCCTATTTTTATATATAAGTATTTATCCCTGGCTGCTTCTTCCAGCAATCCCTCGTATTGCTCCCTTACCACCTCAACCTGCTGCTCAAGCTTTTCCTCCGGTGCCGCTATATAAATTTCACTTCTGTTGCA
>JAUZPH010000227.1 GCA_030706065.1 Bacillota bacterium
ATTTTTATTACTTTCTATATAGGTAGTAGTTTATTAGCCCTTGGTAATTCAGAATAATCTGGTTTTACTAAGGGCTTTTTTATTAACAATATTCTTGTAATGAAAAAATTGACTTTCGGTAGGAAACAATATAGAACCCAAAAAGTCTATTACATTCTGCTCTCGCAAAAATCCGTGAAGATTGGATATTTTGCTCGGCACAATGTAAGACTTTTAATGGGTTCTATATAGGTGAGCGGTGGAACAAATACCATCCTGTAAATTGACCTCCCATTTAATATACTTAGAGAAATTAATATATATGAGGTGTCGGATGATGAAACTGCAACAACTGAGGAAAAGAAAACTACACTTGTAGGAATTAGCAGTGCGATACTTAAAGGTGATGGACTAAGAATAAATCAATTTGTGCAAACATTTTTCAATGAGGGTTTTATAATTACAGCAATGAAGCTTAAATATAATCACAAGACAGAAGCTAAAAGTATTGTAGTGGAGATTAATTTTTCAAATTCTGATATTAGAATTGATATTAATAAAACCTACCTAGAAGAAGAAGGGGTTGAGGTCATCACACCACTTTCATTTAGCGAGCAAGACGAAACAATTAAACTATTCCAGAATGTAGCTTATCAGGTATATAACGAACTATTGGAAAAACAGAAACGAGAAGCATTAGTAATTAATATATAGAATTTTAATATGTAATGTTTAAAAAATGGTTAAAAACTGAAATGTAGATTTGTACTCTATTTATTAGGGTGTCTTTTATTAAAGAATAGAAAGTTCTGAGTTTAATCGTAATCGGCATTGGTAAAATATAAGCTATGGCTTAATTATGAGATACTTCTTGACACGTTCCCACTTTTGAGTGATGAATTCTTGTCAAGGAGGGATGCAAAATTGACTGAGGAACAAAAAGAAAAGATTAAACAAATGCGGCAGCGAGGAATAGGTTATAATATGTATCGCAGGATTGAGAAAGATGGCTTTTTATCTAAATAGAGCGCTCTGAGAACAATTTTAAATACTGCTTGGGGGTAACACCCCTGTATTTTTTAAAGGTCTTGATAAAATAGCTTGTATCATTAAAGCCGCAGTTCAGGGCGATTTCTGTTATTGATGCATCTGTAGAAACAAGCTGTGCACAGGAAGATTCAATCCGGTAGTAGTTTAAGTAATCAATGGGGGTTCTCTGGGTCATTTCACGGAAAAATCGGCAAAAGTACTTTGGTGTCATACCGGAGGCCTTTGACAGGTCCTCCAGGGTCACGGCTTCAGGATACTTTTCTTCAATTAAAGAGAGTACATTTTTGAATTGACTTATTCTTTGTCGATTTTTTGGTGTACTTACTTTTGGAGTACTGTATAAACGATGTTCCAGAATGATGCCCAATAAATGAAATAATGAGCCCTGGGTGACGAATTCATAACCGGTTTTCTTTTGGCCCATTGCCTCAAACAAATAACTGCACACAGCCCGCAGCTCCGGAAGGTCATCGGGTAAAAGTGAATATATTACCATGGAATGGTTGAATATGTCTTGTATCTGCCTGCTGCAGATATTATTCTCCTTTAAAAGTGACTTCATATCAAATACAATACATTCATAGTCACAGTCAAGCGGGGTTCCGCCGTGAAGGACTCCACCATGTATAAATACGATATCGCTCTTTCCTACCTTCAATTCGTTCCCGTCAAGGGTCAGCAGCAGTTCACCTTTTCTAACTCTCATAATCTCATATTCCGTATGCCAATGATAGGACATGTTATATCTTGGATGTGAAGAGGTTACATGATAATAGGCTATCGGAAAATCAAGAGTTCCGTGCTGTATTTGTTCCTTATAATCAAGATATTTCAAGATAAAGTTCCCCCCGCGGTTTTTATTTTACAAATGAAGATTATCAGTATTTATCATCCGAATAAAAAGTGAATATTGTTATATATTTGGCTATTATAACACAAGAAATTATAAAATAGTAGAGGTATACTACAATTGTACAAATAAAGTGGACAGTCTTTGAGAATCATTATTTAAATAAATATAATATAAGAAAGTGAATTTTGGAGGGATTTATTATGTCAAAGAGCAGACTCCTTGGAGAATATCCTGTAATCGGTATCAGGCCTACCATTGACGCCAGAAGAGGTGCAATAAAGGTCAGAGAATCACTGGAAGAGCAGACGATGAATATGGCAAAAGCTGCAGCGGACCTCTTCACCGGCAATTTGAAATATTCAAACGGAGAACCGGTAAAGGTAGTAGTTGCTGATACTACCATCGGGAGAGTGGCAGAGGCGGCGGCCTGTGCAGATAAATTCAGAAAAGAAGGCGTGGATATTACTCTTACGGTTACTCCCTGCTGGTGCTATGGCGCAGAAACCATGGACATGGACCCCATGACCATTAAAGGAGTATGGGGCTTTAACGGTACCGAAAGGCCGGGGGCAGTTTATCTGGCATCGGTTCTTGCAACCCATGCACAAAAGGGGCTTCCAGCCTTCGGCATATACGGACATGATGTACAAAATGCCGATGATACGGAAATTCCGGAGGATGTGAAGGAAAAGCTGTTGAGATTTGGCAGAGCAGCAGTGGCTGCAGCTACCATGAGAGGTAAATCCTATCTGCAGATCGGTTCTATCTGCATGGGTATCGGAGGTTCAATTATTGATCCTGCCTTTATCGAGGAATATCTGGGAATGAGGGTGGAATCCGTGGATGAAGTTGAAATCATAAGAAGAATGACAGAAGGAATCTATGATGAGGCAGAGTTTCAAAGGGCTTTGGCATGGACAGAGGAAAAGTGCATGGAAGGCTTTGACAAGAACCCGGAAGCTGTTCAGAAGTCAAGGGAGCAGAAGGATGCAGACTGGGAGTTTGTGGTCAAGATGATGTGCATCATCAAGGATTTGATGAACGGAAATGAAAATCTACCGCTGGGCTGTGAAGAAGAAAAAGCTGGACATAATGCCATTGCGGCAGGTTTCCAGGGACAGAGGCAGTGGACTGATTTTTACCCTAATTGCGACTTCCCGGAAGCACTGCTTAACACCTCCTTTGACTGGAATGGCGCAAGAGAGCCATATATCCTTGCAACGGAGAACGATGTATTGAACGGTATCGGCATGCTCTTCGGTAAATTATTGACCAATACCGCCCAGATATTTGCAGATGTTCGAACATACTGGAGCCCGGAAGCAGTAAAGAAGGCAGCAGGCTATGACCTTGAGGGTGCGGCAAAGGAATCAAAGGGCTTTATTCACCTCATAAATTCAGGTGCAGCCTGCCTGGATGCCTGCGGCGAGGCAAAGGATGAGGAAGGTAAGGGAATTATGAAGGCCTGGTATGATGTAACGCCGGAGGACCAGGAAGCTATTTTAAAGGCAACTACATGGAATGCGGCAGACAACGGTTATTTCAGAGGCGGCGGTTATTCTTCAAGATTCCTGACAAGGGCTGAGATGCCTGTAACCATGATGAGGCTGAACCTTGTAAAGGGCCTGGGCCCAGTGCTTCAGCTAGTGGAGGGATATACGGTGAACCTCCCGGAAGAAGTATCCGATAAATTGTGGAAAAGAACTGATTACACATGGCCCTGCACATGGTTCGCACCAAGGCTTACAGGAAAAGGAGCCTTTACCTCAGCCTACGATGTAATGAATAACTGGGGGGCAAATCACGGCGCAATCAGTTATGGCCACATCGGAGCGGATATCATTACATTATGCTCCATATTAAGAATTCCGGTATGCATGCATAATGTGCCCGAAGAAAAAATATTCCGACCAGCAGCCTGGAATGCCTTTGGAATGGATAAAGAAGGACAGGACTATAGGGCCTGTGCTGCATATGGACCAATGTACAAATAGGTACAGCAGGTGTTGATATGGAAGCATTGAATTCAGAAAAAAGAGTATTGGCCTTTGACTTTGGAGCCTCAGGCGGTAGGGCTATTCTCGGGACTTTCGACGGGAAGGCCATTCATATGGAGGAGATTCATAGATTCTCAAATGACCCTGTTACAGTGAACAGTACAATGTATTGGGATGTACTAAGATTATTCTTTGAAATAAAGCAGAGTCTGATAAAGGCAAAGCAGCACGGAAGAATTGACAGTATTGGAATAGACACATGGGGGGTGGATTTCGGCCTGTTGGATAAGGAAGGAATGCTGCTTGAAAACCCAGTACACTACAGAGATGGAAGAACCGCCGGGATGATGGAAAAAAGCTTTGAGAAGCTCAATAAGGACGAGTTCTACAATATAACCGGCAACCAGTTTATGGAGATAAATACGGCCTTCCAGCTCCTGTCGTTAAGCGAAAAGAGGAGGCATCTGCTGGAAAGAGCAGATACCGTGCTTCTGATGCCGGACCTGTTCAATTATTTCCTCACCGGTAAAAGGACTACGGAGTATTCCATTGCGTCAACGACTCAGCTTTTGGATGCAAATAAGAGGATATGGTCGGAAAAGGTCATTGAGGCATTGGAATTGCCCAAAAGACTTTTTACAGATATAGTGCCAAGCGGAACTGTAATTGGAGCATTGTCAGATGAAATATGCAGTGAACTGGAGATTGACAGTACTGATGTTGTTGCCGTTGCAGGACATGACACCCAGAGTGCCTTAATTTCAGTACCGGCGGAGGAGAAGGATATTATATTCTTGAGCTGTGGAACCTGGTCCCTTCTTGGGACTGAACTTGAGGAGCCAGTTATAAATGAAAAATCAAGTGCCTATAATATCACCAATGAAGGTGCTTATGGAAATAAGGTATCCTTTTTGAAAAATATCATTGGCCTGTGGCTTGTACAAGAGAGCCGGAGGCAATGGATAAGAGAAGGAAGAGAATTCAGCTTTGGCGAACTTGAAGAGGAGGCACTCTCTTCAAGGCCCCTGCAGTGCTTTATAGATCCGGATGACCCCATATTCGTGCCGGCTGGAAATATACCTCTTAGAGTTCTGGAGTACTGTCTGAAAACCGGCCAGCACGTGCCGCAGAATGAAGGGGAGATAGTCCGCTGCATATATGAGAGCCTTGCGTTAAAGTACAGATATTCTTTAGAGCAGATAAAAGAGTGTACAAAAAAAGAATATAGTACTATCTACATGGTTGGAGGGGGCATACAGAGCGGGCTGCTGTGCCAGATGACGGCAAATGCCAGCTGGTGTAATGTCTCCGCAGGTCCGGTAGAGGCTACGGTTTTAGGCAATATGGCAGTCCAACTGATAGCAAAGGGGCAGATAAAAGATCTGAAAGAAGCCCGCAGAATGATCCGGGATTCTCAGAATGTATTATATTATACACCGGAAGATTCCGTTCTCTGGGATAGTACTTACAAAAGATTTAAGGAGGTTATAGGATGTTGAAATGGATACCGAAATTTCTCTCACCGGAACTCTTAAAGGTTTTATGTGAAATGGGACATAGTGATAAAATCGTTAGCTTTTTCGAAGCTCCGGAGAAAGAGCATCCATAATTGTCCATTGTCAATTCAAATCAATATTAGATGTTGCATATAATCCGGATTTTGGAAGGAGATTTATTCATGGAATATATGGAGATAAGAGAACAGATCTGTGATGTGTGCCATAAGATGTGGCAGTTAGGCTGGGTGGCAGCCAATGACGGCAATGTATCCGTCAAACTTGCTGACGGCACATTTTTGGCCACGCCGACGGGAATAAGCAAAAGCTTTATTACACATGAGAAGCTGGTTCATATTGATGCAGAGGGGGAAGTCCTTGACGGGCCTGAGGGGGCAAAGCCTTCTTCAGAGATTAAGATGCATTTAAGATGCTATAAAGAGAGAGAAGATGTTGGAGCAGTAGTACATGCTCATCCTCCAACAGCTACCGGCTTTGCAGTGGCCCACGTGGATATGGACCGTTATACCATGATTGAGACTGTAATAGCTGTCGGCTCTGTTCCGGTGACACCCTACGGAACACCTTCAACCTATGAGGTTCCGGATGCTATAGCTCCATATTTACAGGAACATGACGTACTGCTGCTGGCAAACCACGGAGCATTAACAGTAGGAGCCGATCTGATCACCGCCTACTATAGAATGGAGACACTGGAGCTCTATGCAAAGATAAGCCTGACGGCGCATTTGCTGGGCGGTGAAAAGGAAATCTCAAGGGACAATATAGACAGGCTGATAAATATGAGAAGCAGGTACGGAGTAACAGGAAAACACCCGGGCTTTAAACGGTATAGAAAAGGAGAATAGGTTATAAAATATTTTTGTTTCA
>JAUZPH010000228.1 GCA_030706065.1 Bacillota bacterium
GGAATACTTTACATCAGAAGAGATCAATAAAATGAAAAAACATTACAGCAAGCTTGACAGCTTTGAAGCAGATAAGCTTGCTGACAGCTGGAGTCATTTAATCTCCTTGCTTCAATCTGAAATGGATATGGGCACATCACCAGATAATCCCGGAGTGATTGAACTGGTAAGAATGTGGAAAGATGGTATGGACTTTTTTACAGGAGGAGATGCAGGGATTATAAACTCAGCTGAACGCTTTTATACAGATAACCCGCATGCAGCAAAAGGAAGCGGCATGAGCAGAGAACTTTACAAATACATCAAAGATGCATTATCAAATATAAAATAGTGTTTTAATTAAGTAAAAGGTATGAGATTAAAGTGAAAAAACAGCACTGGTTTTAGTGCTGTTTATTTGTCCGCCAAGCTTTACGGAATATTTTCATTAACTAGTGCCTTAAGCCCGTATTAATAAGTATAACATCATTGATATGTAGACAAAATATTTTATAAGTTTAATAAATTGGAAGGTTGAGAATTAGAACATTGAAGGAAGTGCGTTTTCTTGAGTTTTAATACGTATTGGTATCTAGGGTTGGCTGTTTTTAGTTCCCTTCTGCTCATATTCATATGTTCCCAAAGAGGAATTGTCGATAGTTTATTACAATTTCTTATAATGGCAGAATGCGCTTATCTAATTGAAGCTGTAATTTATATTTTTCTGGGAAGCTATTTATACCACCCAAAAATCATTAATTACAATGCTTATTACGACAGCCATATGGGGGCACTAACTTCAAATTTGTTTGTAATTCCAGGGTTGGCTGCCCTTATAGCTACATTTGATTTAGGCATTATTTGGATACTTTTAATTATAGGCGTTCTTGCAATGATTGAATTCTTGTTTATAAAGCTTAATATTTATACGCAAATTTGGTGGAAAATTTCATATACCTCAGCAGGTCTTCTATTATATTTTCCTTTGACAAAAATAGTATATAAACAAATTTTACATCCATTAAGAGGTTTTAAACATTCTCTGTTTTTGTTTCTATGTATAGGTCCAATTATAGGGACATTGCATTTTTTACCGGTTATTCTTTTCTCAAGCAGAACTTACAGTGTGGGCTGGTATAAAGATATTTCCTATGATACCAGTGCGTTTGGAGTATTATTTTATATTTGCTCAACTGTACTTCAAGTCCTAATGGTAAAGATTAGTTGGAAAAGGAAATGGATAAAGTATATACTTGTAACTCTCATCTTAGCAGTTGCTAACATCTTATTAAAAGAAGCAGGAATACTGCACAGCCAAATATGGTGGGATTTATGGTTCTATTGCCTATTCCCTGCACTTGTTCTAAGGATTACCGAATCTATAAGCAATAGATTATCCAATGGAGCTGAACCTGAGAGGTAGAATTATAGATATGGGAATTTACTACTTGATTCATCGACTTCGAAAAATCGGTGGGATATTCGATATTTTCTCAGGAGATCACTCAAGGTTTAAATTTCCGGGCCCTTAAGCATTGAGTGATTTCCCCGGCTATTTTGATGTTTGGATTGATTTAAAAACGCATGCTGATTATCCAGCATGCGCTATTTCTACTTATGTTCTACATGATTAAGAAAGGGAAAGCTTAAGGTTGATCGTTGAACCCCTTTTTCTTATTTGATTGTCTTTGTTATGCCCAAGGTTCTTTCTTTTTTGCAAAAAGGATTGCACGGTCCCATATGATATCGAAAACGTATGGGCCAACCATGGCGATTTTATCCAGATAGACTCTGAAGACAATGCGGGCGTCTTCATTATTATCAACTCCGTAGGCCTTTCCAAGTGGATTCCCTGTACTGTAGGGGATGATAACAACATTATCCCCATCAGCCTTTCTTGTCATTTTATATACATAATAGTAGCCCGCGTTTTCATACCCCTCAGGGAAGTATTCATTGGCGGTATCCGGAAATTGAACCGTACTGAAGGCTCCGGCAACTCCATTGAAGAGCTCCGCTCCGTAAAAACTGGCATTGGAGTATACTGCTTTTCCGGTTCTTTCGTGATTGATGCCATATACTATCACAAAATCGTCATCACTTGTCAGCTTAAAATCTTCTGTTTTAAAATACACAGCATCTCTATTATCCCCATAAACATTAAAATCCCGAAGTATAGCATTATAATTATCAGGAATCCCCAAGCTTAAATCCAGATCCACATGATCGTACTCTGTACCTCCATATTTTTTAATAATCTCATTTCGGAGTTGATCAAAATCACGTCTGGAGTTAGGGACAACCTGATATTCGGTAATGCCTGTTTCCCTGATTTTAAGGGCCAGTACCGGCCATGGGGCTGGATTAGGGAGAGGAATTTTAGGTGTAATGCGGAATACCTTGATAAATTTATCAATATTATCAATATATTGACTGCCAATGTTTTGGTCGGCCCATAATGCAAATCTCATCATATATATGAAGGTATCCTTTCCCGCCTCCAGTCCCATGTTGACCAGCTCCATTGGGATATTGTCATCATTCATAATGTCCGGGCTGTACCCGGCAGTAAATAGAGCATCACGGATTTGTTTGTTTATGTTCCTGTCGGCAGTACTGATGATGATAGTGGAGCTGTTGAAAGGTTTTCCGGGGGCTCCCTTTGGAGTGTTACCGGTCCATAGGTTGTAATTATTCAATTGGTCACCCAGACTTGCAAAGAGCATGTGGTAAAAGCCGGTATAAGCATTACCAGCGGTAATATATTCGCTGTAGTCTTTTTCTGGTTTATTCTTTATAAATCCGAGGTAACTTCGGAAGCAGTAATACAAGGCCGGAGGAGGTGTCTGTCCAATAAATACAACAGCTTCATCAGGCCGCAGCTTATAGGTAAATCCCGGTGCCAGATAGTCTATATTGGCTGGATAGTTATTTGGGTTGTGAGGATCATATCCTGTTACAGGGTCCTGTCCTTCCGATGGAGCCTGGTAGGGGGCTGGCGGAAGCAGGCAGGCTGCATAGGGAGCACCTACGTTGTTGCCCAAACAATTGTCCACTTTGCCTTCACTGCACAGCTTCAGTATATCTATATAGCTCATTTTCCCTTCCTGTACAATAAAGCCAATGTTATTCAATGTTTGAAAAAAATTATTTTGTTTTTTGTCCTCAGCATTTGCATATTGTGTGAATTGTCCCGGTAAGTCCGAATTATAAATTGATGTATTGTCGTAGTAAGGGCATGAGTACATTTTGCAGGTATCACAAGGGGATAAACCATACATTGGTGGGTTAAAGTAATAAGGAAATGTGTTATACATTTTGTTCTTTCCTTTAAACAGACTTTATATCATCTTATGCTGAGCTTTAAAAGGCCGTGCTTTGATTCTCAGCAGTGCAGTGTTTTAATAATTAATAGAGAACAAAAGTTTTTGCCAGCAAAAAAAGTGAGGTCATTATACAGGTATCATGTAGTGCCTCTCTTCAGAATCAGTTGATTAAAGCTCTTAAAACACGGAGGGCGAATGGCTTTGTGATCATGCCTCAATGATTAATTTGAAAATTGCGGGGTACCTATGGAACAGCTTATCTATTTTATTATCACATGGACAATAGTTCTTATTGCAGTGCCAACAGAAAGAATTAAGGAACTGCGTTATGTTACGGTAGTAGCAATAGTATGGATGATATTCGTAGACAATAAGACAGCGGCACTTGTCATATATACTCTCCACCAGTTAAGTTCATATGCGCCTGCCTTAATAAATAAAACTTCAATAAGCATATAGGCAGCGGCTATCAGAAGTATCCATAAAGAACTCAATGAAAATGCTGCCACAAATACGGAAGTTCCGTACCAGAAAAACCCGTTCATCAAAAGATTGCCGAGAATATCTTCAGCAACAGGATCGTTGAATACCCCGAGCTTATATGCATAACTGCTGAATACAAATAGAACCGGGACTTCGCATAAGTAACAGAGAGATGCAATAGTTATAGAAAATGAATATATCTCAGCAAAATTCCGTTTCCTAAATAATGTAAAGGTCAATTGACCTACGCCCATTGCAACTAAACAATAGTACAAAAATATTCTTGGCATAACCCACCTCTCTTGGTATATTAGTATGCCGATCTATAGAGAGCAAATTAAATAAAACCGTCTTCTTTTAAGGCTTCATACATATTATTCTGTGCAGGTGGGAGGAAAGTATGTTTTATATCAACTTAACTCGTTGTGTCAGTTAAAGTCACTTGCAGTATTTACAAATAGAAAAACACCGGCTGCTTATATTACCTTATCATTCTTATTGATTAAATTTTGATAAAAGGATAAAATTATAGTAATAAGTGTTTGAGGAGAATCCGATGGAAGACACATCATTAAGGCTGAAAAGGCCTTTAAAGAATGCAGTAGTGGAAGTTTTAAAGGAAAAGTTTGATTCGATGGTAGGATATTATTATGCATGAAGTATTGGTAAAAGGTATCTTGTCCGCTCAAAATGGAATGAATATTTACCGGGGCTGCACCCACGGCTGCATATATTGTGATTCAAGAAGCAGGTGTTATCAGATCCTTCATGATTTTGTGGATATTGAGATAAAGCTTAATGCCCCCGAGCTTTTAGAGGATGCCCTGCGCAGAAAAAGAAAGAAATGCATGATAGGCACTGGAGCAATGACTGATCCATATATCCATCTGGAAGAAAAATTGGGAAACATGAGAAAATGTATGGAGCTTATTCATTCCTATGGTTTTGGACTGGCTATTCAGACCAAGTCAGCAAGAATTTTAAGGGATCTAGATTTACTTAGGAAAATCAATGAAAAAGCCAAATGTGTGGTACAGATGACTCTTACTGCCTTTGATGAAGCCTTGTGTAAAATTATAGAACCAAATGTGAGCACTACAAAAGAAAGGTTTGAAGTTTTGAAAAGGATGCGGGATAACGGGATTCCAACAGTTGTCTGGCTGAGTCCTATTCTGCCATTTATTAATGATAATGAGGAAAATATCCGTGGAATTCTGGATTACTGTATAGATGCGAAGGTGCGGGGAATTATTTGTTTTGGAATTGGATTAACCTTAAGAGAGGGAAACAGGGAATATTTTTATAAGAAGCTGGATGAGCATTTTCCGGGGTTGAAAGCCAGGTACATTGAAAGATACGGCAATGCCTATCAGATAAACAGCCCAAACAATGACAGATTGATGAATATATTCAAAAGAACCTGTAAATCCCACGGTATATTATGTGAAATAGATGAATGTTTCAATTATCTTCATAAATTTGAGGAAAGAAATGAGCCGCAGCAGTTAATGTTGCCTGGTCTGGATTAGCGGAAAGGAACAGCTGAATAATCAATTAACATACAATGTGCCCAACTCTTTTGTATGTATATAATTAAAAAGTATGGAGTAAGCCAATATATTTATCGGGCTGACTATAGGTGTATTGTAAAATGGTGGTAGGCGAAAAGCACAAGCCTTGTCTAACAAATCCAACTACCACTAATTTCAAACAGAGCCTTAGTGTGGCTTAACAAATATATTGAACTCATCAAACAGTATGTACCATAGTCTCAGATAGGGAATGCCGTTGATAATATAAATCTTAAAAACACATTCTGCAACAGCCATTCATAGAAATAAGTCCTTTACGTAAACATATTTTTTCACAGTTACTATTTAAGAATTTTATATGAGTTCTCTATCATCAGTAATTGACAGTAAGAAACTTTTAGAAAGCGGCAAGGTTATTGAAGTAAGAACCCATACCAGGTTTATTCATATCCCGAAACACACCCATAATTACGTAAAGGTTGGCCATATGTGAGCAGGACAGAGGACATTATTAACGGAGATAAGGTTACTCTAAATAAAGAGGAGCTGCTGTTCCAGGAAATCAAGGCCGGAATGAAAAAGTGCGGGGAAATCGGAAATCTACCCTAGTGTGTAGGGATAAATACCTGAGCCGCGGATTTATATCGTGTTACCAAGGTAAAAAGTTGCGAAAGCTTTGAATTTTCAAGGCTTTCTTTTTTATGCTCAAAATATCAACTTAAGAGAGATACTTTTTTAAAACATTTGCACCATAAATAGAACGTTTAAGCCTATGCAGTACTAAACATTGTATCTAGTATATATTACTCCTGCCGGGGAAAATTATTTAGTAATAGAACCATTATTAAATTTACCGAGGAGGAAAGCTTATGTTTAGTATTAAACCAAAGGACGAGAAGTTTTTTGAGCTTTTTTTAA
>JAUZPH010000229.1 GCA_030706065.1 Bacillota bacterium
AGCCTGTTGAAGTTTACTGCATAACCGGATACTCTTATAGTCAATGTAGGATATTTTTCCGGATGATTCATCGCATCCTCCAGGGTTGCCCTGTTGAACACATTGACATTGAGGTGGTGTGCCCCCTGTCCAAAATATCCATCCATTATAGCCGCCAGGTTATTTATCCTTGTTTCCGGAGTCTTTCCAAGGGCATCCGGCACTATGGAGAAGGTATTTGAAACACCATCCTCACAGATGCCTGCATATGGTATCTTAGCTACAGAGTTAAGTGATGCCAGAGCTCCTTCTATGTCTCTTCCGTGCATTGGGTTGGCTCCGGGAGCGAAGGCCTCTCCTGCCTTTCTTCCATCCGGTGTAGCACCGGTTTTCTTTCCGTATACTACATTGGAGGTTATTGTAAGAACTGACAGAGTATGCTTTGCATTTCTGTAAGTAGGATGACTCTTTAACTCGCTGGAGAATTTGGTTACAATCTCAAGAGCAATGTCATCCACTCTGTTATCATCATTACCATACTTGGGGAATTCTCCCTCTATATCAAAGTCAACGGCTATTCCGTTCACTCTAACCGGCTTAACCCTTGCATATTTCATGGCACTCAGGGAGTCGGCAGCTACAGAAAGCCCAGCTATACCGAAAGCCATAAGCCTTCCCACCTCGGTGTCATGTAAAGCCATCTGGCCTGCTTCATAGGCATACTTGTCGTGCATATAATGAATAGTATTCATAGTATTTACATACAGGCCTGCCAGATATTCCAGTACCTTGAAGTAGTTCTTTTTAACCTTCTCGTAATCCAGGACCTCGTCCTCAATCTTGTCGATTCCCTTAACTACAAGTTTGCCTTTCTTTTCATCCACTCCTCCGTTTATTGCATACAGGAGAGCCTTTGCCAGGTTGCTTCTTGCTCCAAAGAACTGCATCTGTTTTCCGACCTGCATTGCGGATACGCAGCAGGCAATGGCATAGTCGTCGCCATAAATCGGCTTCATTACATCGTCATTCTCATACTGGATTGAGTCTGTCAATATAGACATCTCCGCACAGAACTTCTTAAAGTTCTCCGGCAGCTCCAGTGACCAGAGCACTGTCATATTCGGTTCAGGAGCAGGCCCCAGATTTACCAGAGTGTGTAGGAACCTGTAGGAGTTTTTGGTAACCAGCGGCCTTCCATCCACGCCCACACCGCCAATCGATTCCGTTACCCATGTGGGGTCTCCGGCAAATAACTCGTTATATTCAGGAGTTCTGAGGTGCCTTGCCATTCTAAGCTTTATTACGAACTGGTCAATCAATTCCTGGGCCTCCGCCTCAGTAATCACTTCATTTCTTAAATCTCTCTCAATATATATATCCAAGAAGGTGCTCGTTCTTCCAAGAGACATGGCTGCTCCGTTATTCTCCTTTATAGCTGCCAGATATCCGAAGTAAACTGCCTGTACTGCTTCTTTAGCATTTGTCGAAGGCTCTGAAATATCCGAGCCATAGGAGGCTGCCATTTCCTTTATTGCCTGAAGTGCCCTGATTTGCTCGGATACTTCCTCTCTCTTTCTTATAAGCTCATCCAGCATATCTCCCTTCAGGGCCTTCAAATCCTTTTTCTTTTCCTCTATAAGATAGTTTATTCCATAGAGTGCAATTCTTCTATAGTCACCGATTATTCTTCCCCTGCCGTAGGCGTCCGGAAGGCCTGTCATAAGCCCTGCAGACCTTGCTGCCCTAATCTCGTCCGTATATGCATCAAATACACCCTGATTGTGTGTTTTTCTGAAAAGTGAAAAATACTTGTGGATATCCTCATCCAGTTCATAGCCATAGGCATCCAGTGACTGCTCCACCATTCTCATTCCACCATAAGGATTTACAATCCTCTTTAGTGGAGCATCTGTCTGAAAGCCGACAATGACCTCATATTCCTTATCCAAATATCCAGGCTTAAAGTTATTAATACCTGAAACGATATCTGTTTCCACATCCATTACACCTTTGTTAATTTCTTCGATGATGAGCTTTGATGCCTGGTCCCATACCTTCTGAGTCTTGTCTGTGGCTTCAGTCAGGAAGCTTTTGTCTCCTTCGTACAAAGTGTAATTCTTCTGAATAAAATCTCTTACATTTATACCTTCTGTCCATTCCCCAAGATTAAAACCATCCCACTGCTTAAACATCTTTCATTCCTCCTATATTATTTATGTAATTTATCTCTCTTTCATCCTTTGATATTACTTATCTTCTCACTTTTTATATTATATAATAATTATTATTATATATTTATTATATCTTGACTGAAACAGTTTGTCAATACCAGTAACACAGTTTATTTTTACAGGGCTCAATGCTTGAATTTACTTGACCCCCCTGTTTTGCAATACTATTATAACACATAAATATGCACATATCCGTAACATATGATACATATTTATCATTGAAGAATTTATAATGAAATTATATCAGCAATCTACAATATTAGACAAGCTTCCTTCAACTAATTGAATGCTAATTATATACAAAATTCCAGCCAGGTACTATTACGGACGAAATATAATATTCTGCCTTCAGTAACAAACTTTTTTAATTCGGCATATGATAAATACTGGATTAAGAATTTCCATCAGGAAACCTTTGAAAGGATGTGCCAAACATACAATGGATCAATATTACTATCCCTATAACTTTATGAATAACGGAATATGCCCCTGCTGTGAGCAGCCGCCCTGTATGAGGTCGCCTCAATACAGAGAGTATTCCGACCCTGAACCCCTGGTAAAGCTTCCAGACTCCTGGACCTTTGGGCCTCTGAAGATTGAGTGGGCCTTCAGCGGGGAATCCATCAACGTCGTATTGAAAGCTTTTGAAGAAGCAGTAAAAGATGTGATTTTATCCCTTTCAAAACCGAGCCTGACAATCACTACCTCTATTGGTGAGACAACAATAAACCTGAAAATAAATGCGGATTTCACCAATAATCAAATCACAATCAACGGTGCTGCCTGCTTTGATACTGTCTGTACTGCCTTTAACAATACAGTAATAGCAAAATGGTAAATAATTATCCCCTCATCTTCCTCTCTTGAGGATGATGAGGGGATAATTATATTTCTCGGGCGGGTTAATTATGTACCCGACAATCACACCTTGCAGTTCCCGGGCATAAGTTTCAAGTTTTTCATACTGACCCAGTAACAACCTTCTCCATCGCTGATACAAACCCTGCTTTTAAAATAATCGAATTTAGATATTTTTATCTTTATAATCTCTACAATGTCTCCGTAATTGAATTTACCGTAAGGCTCCACAATCTGTCCTACTACTCCGCTCACCTTAACTCTCATTGGCATTTCTCCATCCCTCCAAGATTATTGATGTTTGACTTCAAAGTCCAAGGTATCAAAGGATATCTACAATATATACGTTTTCTTTTAAGATTTTGTCCGCACTTACATCCGGAAATTGCCGGATTTATCGCCTTCGAAAAATCAGTGAAGATTCAATATTTT
This sequence comes from Bacillota bacterium, assembly GCA_030706065.1. Classification (GTDB taxonomy): domain Bacteria; phylum Bacillota; class Clostridia; order Clostridiales; family Clostridiaceae; genus JAEZDX01. Next base: position 3,501 of record JAUZPH010000229.1, read on the forward strand.
CTCAGGCGAATACTAAAGGCTTAAATTTCAGCATCTTTAGATATATTATAATACAAAACGTAATATATAGTATTAATTATCGCTTAATATTGTATTAATAATTTGTTAACTTCGTGCAAATTACTATCATTACAATTATTTCTTCAAATCTATAAGCTTTTTCTTCCTCCGGACGATATTAAACTTATATATTTGATTTCCAACGGTGGAAGGATGGGATCTGCTTGAACTTAAAAATCACCTATCATTATTCATACTTTATTTATCCCTTCATAATTTCAGAAGGAAAGTATAAGGACTTTATCTCTAAATTTTTATCGGATAAAGCCAAGTGGGACATTAATATTCGAAGTAACCCTGAGGATTTAAATACTCACGCCTATTTTCTTCCCTATGTGAAGAAATTTCTCTTTCCCACCCTTTACTGGTCCGAAGAGCTTAAAGAACAATACAATAATATGAGTTATAAGGAAAGACTGGAGATTGCCTCAAAACTTACCTGTGTAAATTTTGATTACAGGCTCGATATGGTAAAGTCCAAAGGTTACAGGTTGAATGAAACCGGAATAAACTTCAGTATAATAAAGATAGAGTTGATTTGCTTTGCACCGGGTATATGTTTTTTATTGTTTAAAACGATGCTGGATAAGGTAGGCGGCATACATTCCGATGATCTGTTGAATTTTAATTACAAGTTCAGGACTATAAATCCAAGATATCTTAAAAGAAAAAAGACTGAAGGCATGTACATAATGAATGAGGAGTTTGCAGAGGTTGAAGATCTGTCTGGCTTTATTGAACACCTTCTCTATGGCTATGAAAATGTAGAGATGGAAAATATCTATTTTGACAGGCTGTTTACTTATTCATATATGTGCCTCCACGAATCCGAATGGAATGAAAACATCGACTTAAGCGAAATAATCGAAGAATTTTATAAATTTCAATATGTGCTTCCCGAAGATTACGGTTCTACTTTTGCTCCAGACTACAGGGGGATTAAAGATAACACTTATACCCGTTGGAAATACTCCATATACGGCTTCTCCAGAGAATCCGGAGTTGTGTTCTCCTCTGAAAGAGAAAGCTTTAACAGCACCAAGCTGCCGAATTATTACGAAACCATGTATTTCTACATTTTTCTGCTGGCATTTTATCAAAGGATATCGCTCATCCTGTTTTCACAGGAACTGATGACAAGTGAAAAGGGTAAAATTGAAAACCTGAAGCAAAGGTTCACAAGGTTTACACACTTCAGCTGGTTTGGACAGATCACTAATTCAGAACAAGGTATGGACATCTGGAAAAGGTGGCAAAGGGCCTTTGACCTCCCCCAGCTTTTTGATGAAGTGCAGAAGGAGTATTCAGAGTTTTACGACTACACTGTGGCAAGGGGACAGGAAAAAATCAATTTTCTCCTCATAATAATTTACGTAGTAAGCCTTGTATTCTCAGCCATGGCGCTCCTGGCAGACTTTCACCTGATAGATACCAATGGTGTACTCACAAAATTGTTTTTAAAGGCTTCCATAGCACTTACTATAACCGGTTTTCCTATATACAAGCTGGTTAAAACCATCTTTCAAAGAAAAAAGAATTCTTCTAAAAAATACTTGTACTAAAGATTATGTACAAAACTATCCCCAAGGCAGTTTTATTCCAGACTGAATTGGGGATAGTTTTTGTGCATAACATCTGAGGTACTTTCTTCACAGCCTCCTGTAGTCAAACCATCCGGGAGGTGCCTTACTATCTTTCTCTTAGCACCGATTCGTCATTTGCTTCTGAAAGCACTCTGCTTATTACTTCGTCGGTAGATATGTTATCAAGACCTTCAGGCATCTTGAAGTTAGGGTTCCTTAAATCCCCTCCCATATCGTTCAGCATTTGTCTTACCCTTTTCTCATCTTTTTCATCAACTTCGGCTGTAACTCTATAGTTTACATCTGCCACTTCTTCAAAGCCTCCCATTCCACTCACCATGGGACTGGCAGCTGCCAAGGGGCCGTATCTCTGATCATCCAATGGTGAACCGGACTTCATCACAAGGCTGGCCTGACTGTTGGAGCTTATGTCCAAACCGGGGCGGTTTTGACCGGGATTATTATGGAATATATAGTGATCATTCAAATCTGCTGCTGAATCTTTATAACCAGAGCTCTTTAACTTGCCAACGGCGTCATTAGCCGCCTTCAAGCTTCTAAAATAGGCTTCTACCTTCATCTTTATCACTCCTGTTTTTGCATTCACAAGTATTTTGTCACAGGGCTTTAAACATTATTCCTTAGGAATACTTGTTTCATTGCCTCTGGAGAATACTTCAGAGCTTCCAAATCACTTTTATGCTGTATGCAGAAACAGAAAAAGCTGTATAATATATTTAAATGGATAGTGAAAATCTAAATACATTGAGCTAGGGATGTAAAATTTCTTCAAATTTTATAATCAGTTTGTTGAAATTTTACATCCGACATAAATCCGTGAAGATTGGATATTTTGTAGTGTTCCAAAGTCTATATCTTATTTATGCCTGTCAGAAAACCCGTTGAAGATTCGGGACTTTCTAACAAGCATAAGTCCAATGTTGACTTTGGAACCCTATAGGACAGCTCAATGCAAAGCTTTTACTACTTTCTATTTAGAAATATCAAGGATGGTGATCAACAAATGAAACCCATAAAGATGTTCATACTGGAATCCTGCCCCTACTGTAGACAGGCGCTGAATTGGATGGA
>JAUZPH010000023.1 GCA_030706065.1 Bacillota bacterium
TATCAATTTTTGCATAATAGTTTTTCACCTGATCAATAATGGTTTTGGCTTCATTTTCACTTGAGCATACCATTAGCTGTTTACCATCTGAATCTACCTCTACTGCATCCACAATGCCCTCATTCTCTGTTATTATAGATTTCTCTAAGGCATTGCTGTCAGTATATTTATTATCATCTAATATTACTTTATTAAAGTAAGTTCTTTTTAACCTGATACTAAATCTTTTCTTTATATTATCTTCTATATCATCTACAGTTTTTTTATTTTTTACATATCCTATTACTTTTCCGTTAGTACGCACTTCATATGCATTACCTCTCCTATTATAGTAACATAGGCTTGATGTTACTATAGTTATGATAATTATTAAGAGGTTTAGTAAAATTCTTTTGTTTATATTATATCTCATGTAAAAATTCTCCTTTCGCACATCTTTTTACTATGCCCAAAAAAGGTAAAATTATAATCATAATACAAAATTTAATAATTTGTTTACCATTTTTCTAACTTGAGCAAAACTGTTTTTACTGATATAATTTATTGGATATACTATGCACTAATTAATTAATACAGAAAGGTTGCGATAACATGAGCACTTTCATGTTCAAAAACAAAACTCAGGAATACACGCCGGTTAGTAATGTTTTTATAGATAAATACATGCCAAAAGCACGAGGAGAATTCGTTAAGGTTTATTTATTAGGCCTTAAATATTGTATATCTGGTGAACCAGGTGTAAGCTCTTCCCTGCTAGCCAGTGCACTTCACCTTTTAGAAACAGATGTTATGAATGCATGGAATTATTGGAGTGACGAGAACGTTATTAAGATGATTCCTATTGATAATATGAAAAACTATAATATTGAATTTTTAGATCTAAAGGAAGTTCCTGAAGAAAAACCCGGAAATGTAAACCTGCTTGAAGAATTAAACAATAATTCTACAAAGGATATGTTTGAAGATATACAAATGCTTATAGGAAGGCCGCTGTCTTCTAAGGAAATGATGACTTATATAGGCTGGCAGAAGGAATACAATTTTCCTCCAGAGCTAATACTACTTTTAATACAATACTGTGTATCTAAAGGAAAAACAGATTACAGATATATTGAAAAAATAGCTATGGCCTGGTATGACTCTAAAATATCAACTATTGATGACGCTCAAGCTTATATTAAGCGCCACGAAGATAAATGGATGAAAATAGGCAAAATTTTAAATTATCTTGGAATAAAAGATGGAGAAATAATGAAGCCTCAGGAAGAAATGCTGGACAAATGGATCAACATATATAAGTTTCCTCTGGATGTTATTTATAAAGCCTGTGAGATCTGTTTTGAAAGAATAAATAAATCTGACTTTAAGTATATAGATGGTATCCTTGGAAGCTGGTTTAAAGAAGGTATACAAACACTTGAAGATGTGGCTAAAAGGGATGTTAAGAAAACTACTTATAGAAAGCCTTCAAATAATTATAAACAACCTTCAAAGGATAACTTCAACAATTTCGAACAGAGAACCTATGATTATGACGACTTGGAAAGGAAGTTATTAGGATGGGAGAAGAAAGATGAGTAATAACTATCAATCTGAAGTTTTGAAAATTTATGAAGGAATACGTAATTCCGAAGGGCAGGAATTAAGCAGAAGAAAAGCAGAAATAAAAGAAAAAATTCCTGAAATTATACAGCTTGAACGAAAAATTGGGAGCCTCTGCGTAGAACTTTCCATATCATCCTTTAAGGATATGGAAAATAGAGAAGAACATCTAAAAAACTTAAAAAAAACTATAACCGATCTTAGAGCTAAAAAGGGCGAATTGCTGTTTACTAATGGCTATCCTGTAGACTATCTTGACCTCCACTATAGATGCCCTAAATGTAAAGATACTGGCTTTATAGGCCCCCAAAAATGCAGCTGTTATAATAAAATGCTAGTAATGATACATTATAAAAACTCTGACTTAAAAGATCTTACTAAAAATAATAATTTTGATAACTTTGATATCTCTCTCTTTTCTTCAAGAAAAGAGGAGGACAAAGCTGAAAGTCCTAGAAAAAACATGGAAAGAAACCTATCACGTGCAATAGATTTTGTAAGGAACTTTGAATCATCAAAAATAAATATGCTTTTTTACGGAACTCCAGGCACAGGGAAAACTTTTTTATCAAACTGCATCGCAAAAGAATTGTTAGACAGAGGATTTCTTGTAGTATACAGAACTGCTGATAACTTAGTACAGAACATGAGACAAATTCGTTTTGAAAATAACTACAGTCTGGAATCACTTCTTGTGGACTGTGATTTACTAATCATTGATGACTTAGGAACTGAACAATTAAGTGATTTTTCAAAATCAGAACTTTTTAATCTTCTGAATAAAAAGCTTCTAAAAGGCAAAAGTATGCTTATTTCTACTAACTACACCTTAGAAGATTTGGTTAAAATATATTCCGAAAGAATTTCTTCAAGACTCCTTGGCAATTTTGCTTTATGTAAATTTTATGGAGACGATATAAGAATTAAGAAAAATCTAAGTAAAAACAGATAAAAAAATAGATCTATAAACTTTCATCTATAGATCTATTTAAAAAATAAAACTCTGAATGATAACATTCAGAGTTTTATTTTCGCATTTGGCGACCCAGAAGGGACTCGAACCCTCGACCTTCGGCGTGACAGGCCGACACTCTAACCAACTGAGCCACTGGGCCATATTAAGCATTTAAATTATTATTTAAATACGTGGTGGGCACAACAGGGCTCGAACCTGTGACCCTCTGCTTGTAAGGCAGATGCTCTCCCAGCTGAGCTATGCGCCCACTATTTCTCAAGACAAATATTATTATAAATTGGTTATGTGTTATTGTCAACTGTTTTTTATTCTGTTTTTTAGGAAATGTTTTTGGCCGTCAATCAACGGCTTCTTCTCAGTAATTCTCCAATGTCCTCATTGGAAAACTGGTAGGCCGTATTACAGAAATGGCACTTGATTTCCTCACTTTTGCCCTCTTCATATATTTCCGTCAAATCCCTTACACCTATGCTTATCAGTGCCTTTTCAACTTTGTCATTGCTGCAATCGCAGCCGAAGAAAGGCACTCTGTGCTCCATGATTTTGGGAGACATACCGTCAAATACACCGTTAATAACATCTTCTATCGATTTTCCACTATTGAGCTGCTCCGTTATTGACTCCATTTCCTCCAACCTGTACATTATCATATCTGCCACCAGTTCACTGGCTCCGGGCATCATCTGGATTATAAATCCTCCGGCTGCCTTTATTGTAAGATCCTCCTTTACCAGTACTCCTGCGCCTACTGCTGAAGGAGTCTGTTCCGACTTGGTAAAATAATAGGTCAGGTCATCGCCTATTTCCCCGCTTACAATTGGAATCTGTCCAACATACGGCTCTCTAAGTCCTATATCTTTAATAACCGTTAGATTTCCCTCTTTACCAATGGCTCCTCCCACATCCAGCTTGCCTTTCTCATTCCTTGGCAGTTCAACCTGAGGATTACCGATATATCCTTTTACTCTTCCGTCGTAATAGGCTGTAACTACAACGGCTCCTGCCGGCCCTCCGCCTTTTATCTGCAGTGTAAGTAAATCCTGCTCATTCTTAAACATGGAAGCCATCATGGCTCCACAGGTAAGCATTCTTCCAAGAGCCGCGGAAGCAGTTGCGCTGCATTCATGAATGGATGATGCTTCGTTTACCAGGTTTGTTGTCTCAGCCCCTATAAATCTTACAGCACCTTCTGCCGCAGTACCGATTATCAAAGTATCGTTCATATTACCACTCCTATTCCATTCTGTATAGAAAGTAAATATCTAATCACCTTGAGCAGTCCCATAAATCCTCCTCTTGGATATTTTGGGACAGCTCAAGATGAAGGTATTTATCACTTTCTATGTAGCTTTTCCTATAATATATGTAATTCTTTCACTTTCATAACTAGGCTTTTGGTCAGTATAGTTGTCCAAAGTATCAATAATCATCAAGCCGTTATTATTGAGAGAAGTTCTGATGTCACTATGGGAATATATCCTTTCGCGGTGACATTCGTCGAACCTTTCGTAAAAGTCATCACACTTTACAAAAAAGGTAAGCTCCATTTCTACAATTTCACTTTCTATTCTGTTTTCCCATATGTAAACTACCTCATCGCTGTTATATGTGAAAGTATTCTCCCCCAGAATATTCTTTAACTTGTATTCGCTGTTTATATCAAAGATGAATAACCCGTCATCCTTCAGATGGGCATGTATCCGGCTGAACAGTTTATCCAGGTCACCGTCCCCCGTCAGGTAATTTATGCAATCCAGGGAACTTGTTATAAGATTAAACTTGGTATTAAGGTTCAAGTCAATCATATTCTGCATTATAAATCTTGCTTTAATTCTGTTTTCCCTGAATTTTTCTTCTGCGATGATCAGCATATCCTCGGACAGGTCAACGCACCAGCACCTCGAAAATAATTTCCCTATTATCAGAGATAAATTACCAGTTCCACATCCCAGGTCAAGATAATCCTTCATAGGAATATTATACTGGCTGCATTTCCCTATTATGAAGTCCCGCCAAAGGGCATAATCCACATCTTCTGCTATCAAACCGTCATATATTTCCGCAAATCTGTTGTAGGTTCCCATTTTTTCCCCCATGCCTTACAATATTATCCCTATTTATATTATATTTAATATATAACTTAGTCAACAAACTCTTTATCTTTAGCCATAAGTTCTCTATTGGTGGGAATATGCAGGCTTTTTTTTCTCTTGGTCATTATGCCGCCTATACGCCCTGTCTCTTCAGCGGTAAGGCCGCTCCAGCCATACTGATCCACCTTGTCACTCAGACCTAATTCATCGGCAATCTCATATTTAATCTTTTCCCTCATCTTTTCACTTTCCGTCAATTCCTTATTTGCTTTTATCTTTGCCTTGATCACCTTTTTAAGAGGTGTTTTACCCATAGATATCCCTCCTTGTACTTCAATTAATATTTTTACCTGTATCGCCTTCTTTATACATGTAGATACCCAATGCGTAAACTTAATTTGAGCTTGTTATAGCTGCGGAAATTTATAATTGAATTTATCTCCTTCGAAAAATCGGTGAAGATTCGATATTTTCTCAGGAGAATACTTTAAGGTTTAAATTTCCGCATCTGTAGAAGTACAACCCCCCCTGAATCAAAGAAATATATTCAGAGCAAAACTTATAACTATACATTTTTCTGCATAATTATATTTGAAATTATTTTTTATTCGGTATATAATTTTTTTATCAATGCTTATATAATAATACTAGATACAAATAATTGTACCTTTCATATTTTAAGGAATGCTGATTTTATATCTAACTATCGCACATCTAGTTATTGAAAGAGCTGTAGAATAAATAAAGTGAGGGATTTAAATGAGTATTTTTAAAGGCAGCGGTACTGCAATTGTCACTCCATTCAATGAATCCGGTGTGGATTTCAAAATACTTGAGGAACTGTTGGAAAAACAGATAGAAGCCAAAACTGATGCCGTAATAGTATGCGGTACAACCGGCGAGGCTTCAACCATGAGTGAGGAAGAGCGAAAAGAATGTATAAAGTTTGCCGTTGATATAGTGAATAAGAGAATACCTGTTATAGCGGGAACAGGAAGCAATAACACAAGTGCATCGGTGAATATGAGCAAATGGGCCGAATCTATCGGCGTTGACGCTCTGCTTGTTATTACCCCCTACTACAATAAAACAACTCAGAAGGGGCTTCTCGCCCATTTCGGTGAAATTGCATCCAGTGTGAAGATACCGTTGATTTTATATAATGTGCCTTCAAGGACGGGAATGAATCTGCTCCCTTCTACACTGCTGGAACTGACAAGGTATGAAAATATAGCTGCAGTGAAGGAGGCCAGCGGTGATATAAGCCAGATTGCAAAAATAAAGGCAGTCTGCGGCGATAAAATCGATATCTACTCGGGAAATGATGACCAGGTAATACCAATACTCGCTCTTGGCGGAGCCGGAGTCATATCAGTAGCAGCAAACATTATTCCTGATGTCATGCACAATATGTGTGCCGAATATTTTAAAGGGAACACCGCCGGAGCTCTTGAGTTTCAATTAAATTATCTATCTCTGATTAACAGCCTTTTTATCGAGACAAACCCAATTCCCGTAAAAACCGCTATGAACCTTATGGGACTGGATGTAGGCGGCTTGAGATTGCCTCTATGCGAAATGAGTGAAGGCAATCTGAATATACTGAAAAATGAACTGAAAAAGCATAATTTGATTTAGTGGAGGTAAAGATGATTAAAGTGATATTAAACGGCTGCAGCGGCAGAATGGGAAAGATCATCGCAGAAGTTGCCAAAGCCGGTGAAACCATAGAAATTGCTGCCGGCGTCGACAAATTCATACCGGAAACCGGAACATCTTTTCCAGTTTTTGATGATATATCAAAATGCAGTGTAGAGGCTGATGTGGTGCTGGACTTTTCCAGTCCGAAATCACTGCCGCAGCTGGCGGAATTTTGCCGATGCAGGAAGATGCCGCTGGTACTCTGTACTACCGGTTATAATACTGAGGAAGCTGAATTTATTAAAAAACTCGGTTCGGAAATAGCAGTTTTTCGTTCAGGCAATATGTCTGTTGGGATAAATCTGATAAGTTCTATTTTAAGGAAAATATCCCCCATATTGTTTGACGGTTATGACATAGAGATAATCGAAAAGCATCACAATCAAAAGATAGATGCTCCCAGCGGCACTGCACTTATGCTTGCTGACAGTATAAAGTCATCTCTGGAGGATGAAGTGAGTTATGTACATGGGAGAGAAGGCCTCAGGAAACGTGAGAAAAGTGAAATAGGAATACACGCCGTAAGAGGCGGTTCCATAGTTGGTGAACATGAGATTATATTTGCAGGCAGAGGAGAAATTATCGAGCTGAAGCATACTGCCCTTTCAAGAGAGGTTTTTGCGGTAGGTGCCCTTAAGGCCTGTGAGTTTATAGCATCGAAAACCAGCGGCTTGTTTAACATGGATGACGTATTGAATCTTGACTAATAGAAAATCCCGGAATTATAAATTCCGGGATTTTTCAAAATATGCCTTTATTTATCAAACAGATGACATGCAACAAAATGTTTAGGTTCTATCTCTCTCAATACAGGATCTTCAACTCTGCACTTTTCAGTGGCAAACTTACATCTGCCTGCAAATCTGCAGCCAGGTTTTGGGTTAATTGGACTTGAAACTTCTCCTTCAAGGACGATTCTCTCTTTTGTACGCCCAAATTCAGGATCCGGTACCGGTATGGCTGACATCAAGGCTTGGGTATATGGATGCAGCGGCTTTGAATAAAGCTCATTGCTCGATGCCAATTCCATAAGCACTCCCAGATACATTACTCCCACTCTGTCGGAAATATGACGTACCATTGATAAGTCGTGGGCTATGAACAAATAAGTCAAGCCTAACTCTTTCTGTAATTTAATCAGTAAGTTTACAACCTGAGCCTGAATTGAAACGTCCAAGGCCGAGATTGGTTCATCACAGACAATTAATTTAGGTTCAACAGCAAGGGCTCTTGCTATTCCTATACGCTGTCTTTGTCCACCTGAGAATTCATGAGGAAATCTGGATGCGTGCTCCTTGTTAAGACCAACCAGATTCAGCAACTCATATATCTTGTTTGTACGATCCTGCCCTTGATACAGCTTATGGATATCAATACCTTCGGCAATTATATCTCCAACTGTCATACGGGGATTCAGTGATGCATAAGGATCCTGAAAGATCATTTGAGCGGTCCTCGCAAAAGCCTTCCTTTCCTTGTTGTTAAGCATGTTGACTTTTTTGCCCTCAAATAATATTTCACCATCCGTCGCTTCATAAAGCCCGATGATGGTTCTGCCGCAGGTGGTCTTTCCACAGCCTGATTCTCCAACCAGGCCCAGTGTTTCCCCCTTGTTTATTGCAAAGCTTACTCCATCAACAGCCTTCAGAGTGGCATGTTTGCCTATTTTAAAGTATTTCTTTAAGTTTTTTACTTCCAAAAATGCTTCATTACTCATTGACTAAAACTCCTTTCTTAAAAGGCAGTTCTACTTTTGGTGCCTGAGGATGCGTTAACCAGCAGTTTACCTTATGTGAATCGGATAAAGCCGATTCCTCCGGCATTGCTTCCTTGCATATTCCCATGGCGTATTCACACCTTGCAGCGAAAGGACATCCAGTCGGCGGTGCCAATAAATCCGGTGGAGTACCGCTTATAGAATACAGCTTACCTTTGTGCTCAGTTTCCAAAGTAGGCATTGAATTTAACAGTGCCCAGGTATATGGATGCTTAGGATCATAGAATATTTCATCTATGGTGCCTCTTTCAACAATTACTCCGGCGTACATAACCTGTATCTTATCCGCAAATTCGGCAACTACTCCAAGGTCATGGGTAATCAATATTACCGATGTACCGAATTTTTTCTGCAGGTCATAAATCAGGTTCATAATCTGAGCCTGAATGGTAACATCCAGAGCGGTTGTCGGCTCATCCGCTATTAAAAGCTTCGGATTACAGGCCAGAGCCATGGCAATCATGATTCTCTGCCTCATACCGCCTGAAAATTCAAATGGGTACTGATTGATTCTCTCTTCTGCATTGGGAATGTTAACAAGCTTTAAAAGCTTAACAACTTCACCTAACGCTTCCTTCTTATTCAGGCCTCTGTGAATTTGAATTACTTCTGCAATTTGTTTTCCGAGCTTCATGGTAGGGTTTAAAGACGTCATAGGATCCTGGAAGATCATGCTGACATCTCCACCTCTAAAGTTTTGAAGCTGCTTATTATTTAAAGATAAAACATCCTTGCCGGCACATATGATCTTTGAACCTTCCTTGATTTCACCCGGCGGCTCGGCAATAAGACGCATTATCGACTTTGCGGTAATACTTTTCCCACATCCGGACTCGCCTACTATCGCCAGTGCCTCCCCTTCTTCTATGTCGAAGGAAACTCCTCTAACTGCTTGTACTTCGCCGGCATAGGTATGGAACGATACTCTTAAATCTTTTACTTCAAGAATTTTCGACATTTATTCTCCTCCTATACAATCCTTATTACTGTCTGAGCTTGGGGTCAAGAGCATCTCTCAAACCATCACCCAATAAATTGAATGCCAGCATCGTCAGTGCTATAGCTACAACAGGGAAAATCAGCTGAGTAGGATAAAACTGCATAACCTGCTGTCCTGCAGAAGCCATTGCTCCCCAGCTTGTTTTTGGAGGTTGAATACCCAGCCCAATAAAACTCAAAAATGCTTCTGAGAAAATATACAGAGGTATATCAAAAGTAACATAAACAATTATTAATCCTATAGTATTTGGAAGCATGTGCCTCATTATAATTCTCATAGGACTTGCACCCAATGTTCTTGCTGACATAACATATTCCGATTCCTTCAGCTGTAGAACCTGTCCACGAATCATTCTGGCCATTCCTGTCCAGCCCGTAATACAAAGGGCTATCAGCAGAGGCACCATACCATTTCCAAGTCTTACAGCAACTAATATAACGATTATCATATACGGAATACTGTTCAGTATTTCATATATTCTCATCATCACATTATCTATTCGGCCTCCAAAATATCCACTTATTCCTCCATATATTGCTCCCACGACACATTCAATGAATGTTCCTACAAAAGCAATAATCAAGGATACTCGCCCGCCTACCCACAATCTGTCAAATAAATCTCTGCCCAGGTTGTCAGTACCAAACCAGTGCTGAGATGACATGCCTTGATTTGCAATATCAATATTCTGGACAGCGTATCTTTTTCCCGCAATAATTGGCTCTATTGCAACCAACAATACGAGAACAGCTAAAATCATCAAGGAAAGCAAAGCCACCTTATTCTTTTTTAGTCTCCTCCAGGCATCCTGCCAATATGTCAAATTAGGCCTGACTATGAGCTCTGACTCGCTTTTATCTATTCCAATGATCTCAAATTTGTCTCTACTTATTTCTGCCATGGTTACCTCCTATTTACTTCCTTCTAACTTAATGCGCGGGTCAATAACACAATATAAAATATCAACTATAAGAACAGACAAAATATATAGGGCTGAAAAGAAAAGTGTCAAACCCATTATGATATTATAATCTTTTGCAAAAATAGCATCTACCAATGCATTACCGATTCCCGGTATGGAAAATATTCTTTCTATTACAACGGTACCTGTAATGATAACAGCAATCTGAGGTCCCAAAATTGTCACTATAGGAAGTATTGCATTTCTCAATATATGTTTTAGTGCAATAGCTCTAGAAGATAACCCTTTAGCCTTTGCAGTTAAGATATAATCCTGGCTTATAACGTCCAATACTGATGCTCTCATATATCTGGCATAAGTAGCTATTCCAGCAAAACACAAGGCAATGGTAGGCAAAACCGTGAAGGCGAAATGTGATGAAGCTGGATCCGACGAACTATACCAGCCAGCAATAGGCAAACCAAATTTCCCACCCACGAAAGCCTGAAGCAGAGTTCCTAGAACAAAACCAGGTACAGAAATTCCTAATATCGCCAAAAATATGACCAAATAATCTACCGGCGTTTCTCTATTAAAAGCAGCAATAATTCCCAAAAGCAGGCCTATCACCAAACCTACAGCAACGGACTGAAGGCCAATTATTGCAGAAGGAGACATATTATCATGAACTACGTCCCAGGTGGTACGCCCCGGAGTAGAAAAAGAATCTCCCAAGTCACCCTTAAGTAAATTGCCGACATACATAACATAACGGCTAGTAAGTGGCTTGTCCAAACCATATTTATGTTCCATGTTCTGTGCCACTTGTTCCGGTAATCTTTTAGCCTGAGCACGCACAGGATTTCCAGGCATGCTGTTCATTAAAAAAAACGTAGCTGTAACTATTACAAACAAGGTAACAATCATAAGCGCCAGCCTTTTTAAAATATACTTAACCATAAACTTCCTCCTTAAAATATGATTGCCATTCCCAAGATTGATCTAGAAATAACCTTCACTGCTCCTGTTGTTTAAAAGTGATAATAAATCCTGACACGAATTAAATATTATCACAGAATCTATTAAATTGTCCATAACAAAAAAGACATTATATTCAACAAAAATAAAGCACATAAAAAATTGAAATTTAAATTGCTGCAGCATTGCAGCAATTTAAATTTCATATAAATATTAACTATTCAACGGAAGTCCATCTGAAGGAATAAGTTCCTCCGAAAAGTGGCAGCTGTAGTCCATGAATCTTCTTAGCCTGGAAGGACTGTACATCTCTGTAGTAAGTAGGTACTACTGCAGGATCATCCACTACTTCTATCTGTTCAAGCTGTTTGTAAATATCTATTCTCTTTGCATTGTCTGTCTCAGTCTTTAACTGATCCAGTAAGCTGTTAACTTTTGCATTGTTGTATTTTCCTGTATTGTTTCCGTTATCCACTCCGAATAAATCAAGGAATGTCTTCGGATCATTGTAGTCAGCACCCCATCCAGCAGTACAGATATCAAATTCTCCGTTGTTCTGCTTTGTCAGGAAGTCTGAGAAATCTGCTGACGGAACTATTTCAATCTTTACGCCAAGCTTTGTCTGCCAAGCGTTCTGCATAAATTCAGCCCATGTCTTTGTCTGTGCATCACTGGCTTGTAACAGATATTTAAATGTGTATTTTGAAGTATCTGTATCCAGTCCCAAATCCTTTAATCCTTGAACAAACAACGCCTTAGGATCCGGATTTGCTGTTGCTGCAGCCTTCAAAGGTTCACTGCCGCTAAGCGCATCACGATAAATCTTATCTCCTGCTGCAAGAGTTGGTGGTACAAGACCGTAAGCAGCTTTACTTCTCTTTAAAACCTTTGATACGAAGTTTTCTCTGTCTTCAGCCAGTGAGAAGGCCAGTCTTACCTTCGGGCTTTGCAGAGCCTTCTGTGCCTTTGCAGCATCCAGGTTGAACTGATCATAGAAAACTGATGCCTCAAAGCCTGTTACCTGGTTCCACTTTCCATCCTTTGATCCCTGCTGAAGCGGCGCAAGGTATTCGCCGGAACCGCCCATAGCGTCCAACTGCTTGTTTGTAAACATCTGATATCTGGTAGCTAATTCTTTTATATAAGGCAATTCGATTGTTTCCATTTTGATTGCACTAGCATTCCAGTAATTCGGATTCTTCTTTAATATGAACTTTGCTCCCACCTGCCATTCACTTACTGTGAACGGGCCGCTGTATACCATCTTGGTTGCATCTGTACCATACTTGTCTCCCTGTGCTGTAACATTGTCTTCTCTTTCAGGAGAAAGTCCAGGGAATGCAGCTATCTGAGTGAAGTATGGAACCGGATTTGCAAGTTTTACAACAAAAGTCTTGTCATCCGGTGCAGTTATTCCTACCTTATCAGCTGTAACTTTGCCGGCATTGTAATCCTGGCCGCCTACTACTGAGTAAAGGAAGAATGAATATGCTGCAGCTGTATCCTTTGCAAGCATTCTTAACCAAGCATATTTGAAGTCATTAGCAGTTAATGCCTTGCCATCACTCCACTTTAATCCATCTCTTAAATGGAAAGTGTAAGTCAAACCATCAGCACTTACATCAAAGGTTTTTGCTGCGCCTGGTTCAGGCTTGTTGTTATTGTACACAAGAAGTGTCTCCTGAGTGTTTTGAATAGCATCAAAAGATACTGTATCTGTTCCTTTAACAGAGTCCAATGTCTTTAATGCGCCTTCAGGTAAAACTAATTTCTGTTCTACGGCCGGTTTATTAGCTTCTCCGGTGCTGCTGTTACTTTTGCTACCGCAGCCGGCAAATACTGAACCAACTAAGCCAAGAACTAGTAGTGCTGCCACTACTTTTCTTTTATTCATTTTTACTCCCCCTTTGAATTTATATAATATAAATAAGTTATTAAACTTATTGATTAACTGAAAAAATATAATGATAAGTTTTACTAAACTTATTGAAAAAGGCTTCTCTATTTATCAAAAGTATATTGTTCGCCTTCATTGTTAATAATATTATCATAGTTTGTCACAACTGTCAATTATGTTAATTTATTAATTACAATTTTGATTATTTGTCATCGTGCACAGTATATCATTATCAATGTATTAATATTTTAACAAAATATTAATTTATTCTTGTTATATTTACAATTTTGAAACCCAGCCTTCCATTCTATCCATCGCTTCCTCAAGATTTTTTCTGCTTACACAGTAGGATATTCTCATATGATTTTCACCATTTGGTCCAAAGGCTGTTCCTGGAACCGCCGCAACTTTCGCTTCACTGAGCAGCCTTTCGCAGAAGATCTCACTGTTCATCCCAAACTTCGCCAGGCTGGGAAATATATAAAAGGCCCCCTTTGGCAGGACAACATTAAACCCCATCTTCACTAAACGCCCATATACATAATCCCTTCGCTGGATAAGAGACTGCTTAAAGCTCTCTACATGCTTTTCACAATGCCTAAGGCCTCCAATTGCTCCATACTGGGAAATTGAAGGTGCACAGGAAACAGCATACTGGTGAACCTTCAATATTTGCTTCATAAACTTATCTACAGCGCATACAAATCCGATCCTTAGCCCCGTCATTGAGAACATCTTTGAAAACCCACCAATAACAATAACCTTATCCTTGAGTTCGGGCTTCTGGGCAATTGAATAGTATTCATCGAATACAAGGGAGCTGTACATTTCATCAGTTACTATTATTATCTCGTTGTCCTCTGCCAATCTGTACAGTGCTTCCCGATCTCCTTTACCTAGTATTGCTCCAGTAGGGTTGCTTGGATAGGACAGTACCAGCATTTTAGGTTTATTCTCTCTTATTATTCTCTCAAGCTCTTCGATATCAAGTGTGAAATCCTCTTTTAATCTGCAGTCCAATACCTGTCCTCCAACAATTTTTATAACACTTTCATATGCCGGATAAGCCGGAGATGGTACCACAACCTTGTCTCCAGAATTAAGTAACGCATTAAAGACACTAAAAAGGCCTTCGCTTCCCCCTACCGTTATACATATCTCTTCCCACCCGTAATTAATCCCTATACGGGATAGATAGTCCTGCAGTTCCACTCTCAGATCCTTCAATCCCATATTAGGAGTATAGGTAGTATTATCATTGTTTATTGCCTCAATCATAGCTTCTTTTACTTCCACAGGCACCGGAACGTCAGGTTCTCCGATAGTCAGAGATATAGCCCCGGGTACCTCCAATACCTTATTATAAAACTTTCTTATACCGGAAATTTGTACAGACTCTACTCTAGTATTCACTGATACCGCCAACCTTTCGATGATTCTCACTTACATAATAATATAATATTAAACCCCAATGTTGGCAATAATAATCTTGAAATGTATTTTATACATAAAATTGTATAGAACTATTTATTTCTTTTGATTTTTTTATTATAATTAAAGATAGACTACTTAAAACATGTTTATGCATAATTTGGAAAGGATTGATAGTATGGAGTATAATCTTACAGATCCATATGAGATTGCCCGATACATAAAGGATGCTAAAAAATCCACTCCGGTAAAGGTATACGTCGATGGAGATTTGAAGAGCTGTAACTTCTCTAATATAGATGTATTCGGTTCAGACAACTTTTATGTATTATTTGGTGAAGGTAACGAGATATTAAGATTTCTGGAAGACAACAAAGATGTGATAACAAAGTACAGATTGGAGAACGACAGACGAAACTCTGCAATCCCAATGCTGGATATATTGTCCCTGGAAGCTCGAATTGAGCCCGGCGCCATCATAAGAGATAAAGTAGCCATAGGTAAAAATGCCGTAATAATGATGGGGGCAGTGATAAATATAGGCGCAGAAATAGGCGAAGGAACCATGGTAGATATGAACGCAGTAGTCGGTGCAAGGGGTAAGCTTGGGAAAGGCGTGCACCTTGGGGCAGGCGCTGTTGTTGCCGGAGTGCTGGAACCTCCGAGCAAGTCTCCCTGTGAGATTGGTGACAGAGTGCTTATTGGTGCAAATGCCGTAATTCTGGAAGGCGTCAAAATTGGAACGGGCTCAGTAGTTGCTGCCGGTTCTGTAGTTACGGAGGATGTCCCCGAGGGAGTTGTTGTAGCAGGTATTCCTGCAAAAATAATTAAATTTGTTGATGATAAGACCAAAAATAAGACACAGATATTGGATGATCTTAGAAAGTAAATATTTTCTTTAAAAGTAGAAACGAGGCCTCAACATGAGACCTCGTTTTTAAATTATGTCCTGCTCTTCACTTTCTTCTTCACTGCTGGTAACACCATTTTCCTTGCTTATTCTTTCCATCTTGGAAATAGAAACTTCATAGGCCACCTTTTTTATCACTTCTTCATCGGATATTCTCTTCTGATATTCCCTGCTCTGCAACCTTCCCCAAATCCTAATATTATCTCCAACTGTAAGTGTTTGACAAAATCTGGAGTTTCTCCCCCACGCGATGGTCGGTATATAATCAGATTTATTGTAAGCTCTGTTAACGGCTAAAAGCATATCAGCTATCTCCCGTCCGAAAGGTGTAGTTCTATACACTGGAGCCTTGCAAATAAATCCATCAAGAAATATCTGATTGGGATTCTTACTCCTTTCAATACAGGGTTCAATATTTCTTGCAAACACTGTCAGTATCAATCTGTTTGCACCATCTACAAACTTATTGTAGGATCTCAATTGACCTTCTACAATTATATCCGCCCCCACTTTAAAATCCAAACCAGTAAGCAGCCTTTCGGATACGGTGACGGATAAATCATCCTTTGTATCACTGAGTCTTGGTACTTCGAGACTAAATATGTAGAAACCCTCTCCGTACATTTCATGGCTGAAGACTAAATCTGAGACAACCTTCCCCTCCAGGTATATTTTATTGTTCAGCATTAAATTGTCCATCTTAACCCCTCTCTCCCTTGGTTTTTATAATTTTGCCTTACAGAAGATACTTATTCACATATAAAGTAAAATATAACTGTTTTTTATCTTTTGTATAATTTTCGTTAAAAAAGAAACTAATTATTCCATGATTACTGTTATTTTTGTTATATTAGCTCTAATAGTTATTTTATACCATTCCATTATAATACATTTTTACTCTATATTGCAATTACTTATTATAAATTTGTTTTCCCGAATAATCAATTATATAATTTTTTTTATATATTAATTCAGATACAGTAACCAAACTAAAGCCCCTTTTCTTGAAATATTCAATGATTATCGGCAGATTCCTTGGAGTAAACCTGGCATCATTGTGAAACAATATTATGGACCCCGGACTGGTCTTCTTTATGACTCTGTCCAGTTCCAGGTTAGCCCCTTCATTTCTCCAGTCAATACTGTCAACATCCCACTGTATACAGTATTTGCCCGTACTTTCCACCGTTGATATTACTGAATCGTTATAATCACCACTGGGACACCTGAAGAGGGTCGTGCCTGAACCCGTTATCTTTTTAATTTTCTCATCAACAGCATTGATTTCTTTTATAAGTGCTTCTCTTGAAATACTATTCATATCCGGATGGGTATTCGAATGATTTCCTATCTCATGACCCTTGTCATAAAGAATTTTAAGCTTGTCAGGATTTGCATCAATCCAGCTTCCAACCAGAAAAAAGGTCGCTTTGACATTGTACTTATCCAGTATCTTGATAATTTCATCAGTATTATCCTCCTTCCAGCTGGCATCAAAAGTCAAAGCTATCTTCTTTTCCTTTGTATCCACACAGTAAATAGGTAGCTTTCGGTCGGCGAAGGAAAATACTCCGTCATTTTTTACATTTATTATTACAATGAAAGCCAAAGCGGAAATCATCAGAAAGAATCCCACAATTCCCTTCATCCATTTCCCCTTCTGTATAATTATCATCAAAATTAACATCCTCCTAAAATATTTCTCTATAGATTATATTCCAAAGCAATGCTAATATGAAACGAAAATGGGGGACTTTAACTTTCTTTCCATCAATACCACGGAATAACTCATCTATACAAGAGAAAACTATTATTACAA
>JAUZPH010000230.1 GCA_030706065.1 Bacillota bacterium
CATACAGTATAAAAAGATTATTTTTTCAAAAGTATAAGGTGTTTTTTGCCATATAAGCAGAACTTAATTATAAATCATAGAGCATAAGAAAAAATCATCAATTTTTCCGCATACTTATTGACACAATGTTAATGGTATGATATTTTATATATAACGAATTTAAAAATATGACAATTTCGTTGCTAAATAGTCAAAATGATGACGAATATTTAACAAGATATTAAATATTCTGCAATAGAAAAATCTATATATAAAGGCATTGAGGAAGATAAAGCTGTCAAGGGATTAATTACAGAGAGTCGGAGCTGCTGCGAACCGATATTAATCAGATAGGAAATAATCACTTCTGAGCCGTATGGCTGAATTGAGTAAGCCGTAACGCCAGCCCCGTTAAAAGGCCGCGGTTTGACTGAACCGAATGAGCCAATCGTCGCGAGATGATTGGGAAGTAGAGTGGTAACGCGTTTTAACGCCTCTATATGTATTACATATAGAGGCGTTTTTATATATCTGAATGCAGAGTATTAAAAGGAGGAGTTAAATTGGGATTACACTTCAACAGGATGAAGATGGTATAATAACCTGATTTTAAATAGGAAAACCAAAGAAGATAACTTTTGGGAATAACCAAGGAAAGGATGTTAAAGATGAAAAAGAGTGTTTCTTTATTAGCAGCAGTATTAGTTGGGACAAGCCTTCTTGCAGGATGTACAAAATCAGGAGGAAGTTCCAATACCATTAAGATAGGATTAAACTATGAGCTTTCCGGCGGTGTTGCCACTTACGGGCAGAGTATTGTACAGGGTATAGATTTGGCCTTTGAAGAGATAAATGCCAAGGGAGGAGTTCTTGGAAAAAAGATTGAAACTGTAAAGGTTGATAACAAGTCCGACAGCCAGGAAGCATCAAACGTAGCAACCAAGTTAGCTACAAAGGAAAAGGTCGTTTTAATGCTGGGGCCTGCAACTTCAGGCAATACAAAGGCAGCTACACCGCAGGCTACGCAGTACAAGGTGCCACTAATCTCCGCATCGGCTACTGCAGACGACGTAACTGTGGACAAGAATGGAAAGGTAAGGGATTATATTTTCAAGACCTGTTTCAGCGATTCCTTCCAGGGCGTAATAATGGCCAACTTTGCATACAATGACCTTTCGGCACAGAATGCTGCAATATTGGAGGATTCAACGAGTGACTACAGCAAGGGGCTTACAAAAAGCTTCAAAGAAAAATATGCTGCCTTGGGCGGAAAGGTTGTTGACGAGGAAGCCTACAAGGCAGGAGATACAGATTTCCGTGCAGTGCTCACAAAAATAAAGGCAGCAAACCCTTCAGTGCTGTTTATCCCTGGATATTATCAGGAAGTAGGTCAAATAGTTAAACAGGCTAGGGAAGCTGGATTAAATGTACCGGTTATTGGCGGTGACGGATATGACTCACCAAAGCTTCTTGAACTGGCAGGAAAAGATAACCTTGACCAGGTTTACTATACAAACCATTACTCATCATTGGATACAACTCCGGAGGTTGTTAAGTTTAAGGATGCCTTCACGAAGAAAAACAGCAAGGATCCGGACGCTTTCAATGCACTTGGCTATGACCTGGCATACTTTGCAGCAGATGCGATAACGAGAGCCGGAAAGACAGATTCAGAGTCAATAAAGGCGGCTCTTGAAACCACAAAGGACTTTGATGCAGTAACAGGAAAGTTCTCCATTGATAAAACTCACAACCCGGTAAAGTCAATAACTGTATTGGAGTGGAAAAAGGGAGAATTGGCCTTTGTAAAGAAGGTTAACCCATAAGAGTCAATTGAATTTAAATTCAAAAAATGTATTGAACGCTGAAGGGAATAAGCAGAATACTCCCTCAGCGTTCAATGCGGTTATAAAACAATAAGCTATAAACTGGACTACTTGGTTTAAATTGATGATATTTAATAAATTTTACATCTAATTTATACAGATATTTGATATCTGCTGAAATTAAATGTCGATTGAAAGAGGTGATGGTGTTGCAGGTATTTATCCAGCAATTAATAAACGGTATCTCGGTAGGCAGTATTTATGCACTAATAGCACTTGGGTACACAATGATATACGGAATCATAAATCTAATAAATTTTGCTCACGGCGATGTCTTCATGATGGGAGCATTCGCAGCTTTTGTAGTTACTACTACTTTTCATATGGGCTTTATACCGGCCCTGCTCATCGGAATGGCGTTTTGTGCCATCCTTGGTGTAGTTATTGAAAAAGTAGCCTATAAACCAATAAGAAATTCGACGAGGATAGCAGCACTTATTACTGCCATCGCCGTATCCCTGTTCCTGGAGTATGGAATGGTATATATCGCTTCTCCTGAGAAGAAGGTAATTCCCTCACTTTTACCTGAGAAAGGCATCACTCTTTTTGGAGGAAAGGTGCTGCTCAACTATAAAGACATCATTGTTGTAGCGGTTACGATTTTACTGATGATTGCGCTGCAGTATGTTGTTCACAGAACAAGGGTGGGAAAAGCCATGAGAGCAGTTTCCCAGGACAGTGACGCGGCACAGCTCATGGGGGTGGATGTCAACAGGACCATATCCTATACCTTTGCAATAGGGTCGGCTCTTGCCGGGGCGGCAGGGGTGCTAATCGGTGCATACTATAATACCATTGATCCGCTGATGGGCCTCATGCCCGGCCTGAAGGCATTTATCGCAGCGGTTATAGGAGGAATAGGAATAATTCCAGGAGCAATGTTCGGAGGTTTCTTCCTTGGGCTCACAGAGACCTTTGTGAGTGCCTATGGCAGTTCCATGTATAAGGACGCAGTTGCCTTCGGCCTCTTGATAGTTATTCTTATCATCAAACCTAGAGGGCTGTTGGGCAAAAATGTTAGGGAGAAAGTTTAGAGGTGTTACTATGAAGTTGCTGCAGAAGAAAAATATAATAGGCCTCGCAGCTATAATTATAGCTTACTTTGCAGTCCAGCTATTGATGGACCAGGGTATTATCGAGCCGTTTTATACATCGACAATTTACGTTATAGGCATAAACATCATTTTGGCAGTGAGCTTGAACCTCATAACAGGTTTCACGGGGCAGTTTTCCCTGGGACATGCAGGCTTTATGTCCATCGGCGCCTTTACTTCCGCCGTGGTAATATCAAATTTTAATCAGTCATTCGCAGTGAGTATACTGCTTGCAGCATTTACAGCGGCGGCAGCGGGGGTCCTTATCGGTATTCCTACCCTGCGGTTAAATGGAGACTATCTCGCTATTGCCACATTAGGCTTTGGTGAAATAATAGCTGTAATAATTCAAAATAATGATTACCTCGGAGGGGCGGCAGGCTTCAATGATATTCCTCTTAATATCAACTGGGCCTGGGTTTACTTCTCAGTAGTAATCACGGTGCTGCTCATAAGCAACTTTGTCAAGTCCTATCAGGGCCGTGCTTGTATTGCCATCCGTGAAGACGAAATTGCCGCTGAAGCCATGGGCGTTAATACTACTTATTACAAGGTATTGGCTTTTGTCATCGGAGCAGCTTTTGCCGGCGTGGCAGGTGCCCTGTATGGCAGCCAGGTTGGAATAATAAATCCGAAGGATTTTCAGTTTGCCAAGTCAATAGACATTCTTGTGATGGTAGTATTCGGCGGAATGGGAAGTATCATGGGCTCCATTATAGGAGCGACATCACTGGCTATAATATCGATGCTTCTTCAGGATTCACCCGAAGGGCTTCGTCTGGTAATATATGCAGTGATACTATTTTTGATAATGTTATTCAGGCCGCAGGGACTATTGGGCAAGACCGGTCCCAAGTTTCTCAAAAGGAGGTTGAAGGCAGATGCAGGTGCTCAAAGTAAAAAAACTATCTAAATCCTTTGGGGGAATAACTGCGGTATCGGACATAAACCTGGAGGTTGAAAGCGGGATAATCGCCGGAGTTATCGGGCCAAATGGCGCCGGGAAAACAACCTTTTTCAATTTGCTTACAGGCATATATACTCCTACCACCGGTGAAATTGTATATGAACTGGACAGAAAGATAACCACAAGGCAGCTGAAGCCGCATAAAACAGCGGGCTACGGAGTTGCGAGAACCTTCCAGAATATCAGGCTGTTTAAAGAAATGACAGTTTTGGATAACGTGCTCATTGGTTATCACAGCAACCTGAGATACAGCGTCATAAGCTCCTTCTTCAGGCTGCCGGGCTTTTTCAAGGGTGAAAAGAAGGCAAGGCAGGAAGCTGAAAGACTCCTTGAGATATTAGGCCTTGCAGACAAGAAAGCGGAAATGGCAAAGAATCTTCCCTACGGCGAGCAGAGAAAGCTGGAGATTGCAAGAGCGTTGGCAGCGGGGCCAAAGCTCCTGTTATTGGATGAACCTGCTGCAGGGATGAATCCTCAGGAAACAAAGGAGCTCACGGAATTTATCAGATATATCAGAAAGGAATTCGGCCTTACGATCATTTTGATCGAGCACGATATGTCGCTGGTAATGGAAATCTGCGAGAAGATATTTGTATTTGATTACGGGAAGCTCATTGCAAGTGGAAATGCAGACGAGATTCAGAATAACCCTGAGGTAATTAAAGCTTATCTTGGTGAGGGGGACGAATAATATGCTTCAGCTTAAGGACGTTAACGTGTATTATGGTGTAATACATGCATTGAAAGGGATAAACCTTCACATAGAAGAAGGAGAAATAGTAACACTTATTGGGGCAAACGGAGCCGGAAAGTCCACAACCTTGAGGACCATATCCGGCCTTGAGAAGATGAAATCCGGAAGCATTGTCTTTGAAGGCAAGGACTTGGGGAAAACAAAGGCTTCAGATATAGTTTCCCAGGGGATTTCCCATTCGCCGGAAGGGAGAAGGGTTTTTCCGCAGATGACAGTACTGGAGAACCTGGAGATGGGGGCCTTTGCAAGAAAGGACAAGGCAGGGGTTAAGAGGGACTTTGACAGAGTATTTTCCATATTCCCGAGGCTTCTTGAAAGAAAACAGCAGATCGCCGGTACTCTTTCCGGAGGAGAGCAACAGATGCTTGCCATAGGGCGTGCCCTTATGTCCAAACCGAGACTGCTGCTGCTGGATGAGCCTTCAATGGGATTGGCTCCACTTGTAGTAAAGGAGATATTCAATATAATAAAGGAAATAAACAAAGAAGGTACAACGGTGCTTCTGGTCGAGCAGAATGCCAGTATGGCCTTAAAGGTTGCCAGCAGGGCATATATCATTGCCAACGGAGAAATTGAGCTGGAGGGCAGGGCTCAGGATCTTCTCCATGATGAAAAAGTAAAGAAAGCATATTTAGGGGGCTAAATAAGGATATGTGAGTCTAAACATTAATAAATTCACCGGAGAAAATATCGAATCTTCACCGATTTTTCCGAATGTAAAATTTCATCATATTATTCAGCAATATAATACCGAAGCTTTAACGGTTTTTATCCGGCTATTTCAAAGAAATTTTACATCCAAGGTGATAAGTTAAAAAATAAACTCACACATCTATATATAGAAAACAGGCTGCAGGGCTACTGCAGCCTGTTTTTTAGTTTTTTGATTTCAGTAGTTTTTCCAAATCGGAAGGCGGCAGGGGCTTTGAAAAAAGGTATCCCTGTATCTTGTCGCAGTCATGCTCTTCCAGGTATCTTCGCTGCAATTCTGTCTCAACACCCTCAGCTACAATGGAAAGGCTAAGTTTGTGGCCAAGAGTGATGATGGAATCTGCCAATACAGTATTGGAGTTGTCAGAGGAAATATCATCAATAAATACCTTGTCAACCTTCAAAGTAGTGATGGGCATATTCCTAAGATAGGCAAGGGAGGAATAGCCTGTACCAAAATCATCTATCGCTATATTAATTCCATAATCTCTTAATTGCCTGAGCTTCTTGATAATTATATTCGGAGATTCCATGATTATTGATTCCGTTATTTCCAGTTCCAAAAGCGCAGGTGCCAGGCCGGTAGTCTCAAGTACATTAAAAACTATCTGGTTGAACTCCTCCTGCAGAAGCTGGATAACAGATATGTTTACCGACATCCTGTAATCACAGGAACTCTGCCGGTTAAGCTTCGCCGCGTATGAACAGGACTCCTCAAGAATCCAACTTCCAAGGCTTGTTATAAACCCTGTTTCCTCGGCTATGTTGATAAAATTCACCGGAGAAACAAGGCCAAGTTCCGGGCTCTGCCATCGTACAAGAGCCTCAAAAG
>JAUZPH010000231.1 GCA_030706065.1 Bacillota bacterium
AGCATAGCTTTGGTAACATGAATACCGAAATTCAATACCTTGTCTGCTATATATATTACGAGTAAAAACATAAATACGGATCTCCAGAAGTAATGCCTTCTCATAGATTAACACCTCTCATTTTTCACTTTATTTCCCATATTCTCATTATATGCGATTTAAACTAAATTTCATAGCAGTAACTTTTTCCTCATATTACTGCTGGAAATAATAAATATTTAAACAAAATTAATATTAAACTTATTGTAAATTATGTAATATTTGTTTATAATTAGCAATATGTGCTTTAATGTTGAAATATAATGCAGTAGTGTACTTATTGAATCTCTAATATTTAAGCGGCATTAATTTTACATATTATTTTTTAAGGAGCGTATAAATGAAAAAACAATCATCTCTCTATCCCTGTGTTTATCTTTATCGCTGAACACTGTTGTTACTTTTGCCGGAACTAATAACTCTACCCCCTCTAGCAGCCAGAAGGTCACTGATACTCTGAAGCCTTCTAATAAAAGTGAAACTTTGAGTACGGATTACTATTACAACGGGAAAAAGGTTACGAGCTCGGCATCAAGTAAAGTTAATGCTTCTAATGCTGAGAGTATATCTACTGGCCCTAACAATGTCATCATTGCTAATTATGGTACCGCAAAAATTGACGATGTCATTGATCCCGAAAGTGGAATCAACGATTCAGATAAAGTAACAGCTCCCTGGAACACGGTCAAATATGTTACTCTTAAATTATTCAAGTATGTCCCTGTAGTTGGCAATATTGTTGCGACAGGAAATGATATCTATAATGCTTTAAAGGCTGTTTCCACCGACCTTAACAATATAGACCCCGGATACAGCAGCACATATGCCCAGACACGCTACGTTACGAGGTACTTCCATAATTATATTTCAGTGTATGACTATAGTAATGAATGGATACCTTATGGACAAAGCCTAAGCCTTTACCACTATAAAATCTACGATATGTATTTTAAATTGAATAATGCTGATTCTTATGAATTTTCTCATAAGGCCTACACTAAATCGAATGGCTATGGACCGTCAGGAATTAGGCAGGCTCCGCATTATATGCAGAAATCCGCTATTTCAAGTATAGTTTACGAAATTTGGCTTACTTATGGTGCAAGCAGAACATGGTATGAATCCTACTAAATCGTCTAAACATATTAAAGATAGGGGAACAACTTCATGAAAAAAATAGTGACCTTAATATCCATACTGATAATATTAATTATAATAACAATTGCTGCATCCTATTATTTCCTAGCTTTCTATAACCGCACACACAAAAACAATGATATAACAGCTATTACAAGCACTGCTGATATGGCGGAAGTCCTGTCTAAAATGATGGACCCCGGAAGTTATGAAGATAAAGTAGATAAAATCGTTTCCGAATTAGCTAATAGTAACGACCAGGATTATCTTAAGTATGTAGATATTAAGATGGATAAACCTGGTTTTGTATACAATCAAACAACTGAAGCCGGAGATGTAGATAATGAAAACTGTAATATTGTTTACAGAATAAAATTTAAAAACATCACTAATGAGAATTATCATCTTAATTACAAAATTTTTGTTCCACAAGAATTAGCCTCAACAATTATTTATGCTCCCGTTGATATAGGACCAGAAAGTAATCAGCCCCTTATAAAGCCAGGACAAGGTATCACGACAGTCTATAGCCCTGTGATGAAACATACAGATAAATTGGATGACAATCAGAAAAAATTGCTTGACCAGTACGGTAGTACTTTATACTGCGAACTAAAAATAGACGGGAAGACATTTTACCTTAAAATAACAAGTTCATAAAATGTTTTGGTACGGGTAGACTTATACATCTACCCGCTTTTTATTCGGGTTTTAGCGAAGCAAAAATTGTATTCTTCATCATTCTTCATCAACAGTTATATGCTGAGATGTAATTTAGTTGTAATTTTAGGCTTTGTTCCTCAAAAGCAAACCAATTAGTAACTAAAGTCATATTTTTTCATTCAGCAGAACCATATGTATATGATCCTCCCAGTTCCCGTTTATTTTCAAATACTTATAGGCCAGCCCCTCATTATAAAAGCCCAGCTTTTCAACCACTCTCAATGAAGCTTTATTTTTTGGCCTTATATTAGCTTCTATTCTGTGTAATTTGTACTCTTCAAAAGCTATTTCGATGCCTTTCTTTAGAGCTTCAGCCATTAGTCCCTTATTTATCTCATCCTTATCCAGCTTATACCCGAGGTGGCAGGATTGAAAGGCTCCCCGTACTATATTATTGAAGGCAACAGTGCCAATGACCTTTCCTTTATCATCCTTTTTGAAAATCCAGAATCTGAGAAGTGTCCCGTTTTCTATTCCGTCCGAATCCTTTTCCAGCTGCCTTGCATGATATTCCAAAGTATAAAAATCGCTGCTTCTCACCGGTTCCCACTCCTGAAGAAAGTCCCTGTTTCTGACATAGTAATCCAGTACCAGCTCAGAGTCATCTTTATTTATAACCGAGAGAGCAAGCCTCTCCGTATAGTAAATCTGTTTCATGAATTCTGCCTCCTATCCTTTGATTAATATCCTCTTTTAGTATCTACAAGATTCGGAAGAGAGTTGCACCCCTGTTCCATTCCCCTCAATGTGTCCAAAAAACATTCAACCCCCTCCTCCACAGAGGTTATAGCAGATATGTGAGGAGTGATGATTATGTTCGGATGCCGCCATAGTGACGAGTCCTCAGGAAGGGGCTCCACTGCAAATACATCAAGTACGGCCTTTCTCAGCCTTCCGGAATCCAAGGCCTGTAAAAGAGCCTTTTCATCTACGGATTTTCCCCTTCCGACATTTATGAAACAGGCATTGCTCAACCCTCCCAATAGGTTTTTCCCAATGATACCCTCCGTAGCTTCCGTCAGAGGAAGGGTATTGATGATCCAGTCAATCTCAGAGAGCATTGTGCTTATTTCATCAAACTTAAATATTTTATTGAAATACTGCTTCTTCTCCCCGCTTAAAGATACCCCGAGAGGCTGCACTCCAAGAAGGCTTAAATTCTTTGCAACCTCCTGGCCTATTACTCCCGTTCCGATAATCAGAATCTTTTGAGCTTTCAGCTGCTTTGGTTCATGCTGCTGCCATTTCTGGAGGCACTGCTGGCTCTCAAAGGTTTCTTGCTTCTGCAGGTCTGAAAGAATATAGCTAAGACAGTATTCGCTTATCTTCGTGCCAAAGGAGCAGATTGTTCTTGTCAATACCACGTCCTTCTTCCATGCCCTGTTGAATAAAAAGCTGTCCACTCCTGCTCCCAAGGCATGGATCCATTTTAAATTGTAAAAATTGAAATTCTCCACAGGCCTGAAGGCTACGTACGCATCTGCCCAGTCCAAAGCCTCCACGTTAACCTTGTCCTCTGGAAGGAAAAGAAATTCCTTTTCAGTTCTGCCGGTTAAGGCCTTTTCCAATTCCTTATACAGTCTTCCCGTCACTAAAATCCTGTTTATACATACAGCTTCCATTGTATCTGTTTCCTCCTCATCTTTTGAGTTGACAATGAACAATTGAAAATTGACAATGAAGGTTGAAATTCAGCTCTGTTGAATTTCTTAATTAAATTTTTTGCTTTTTCGGAGCATGCGGAGAAAAAGCATCCTTAATTGTCCATTGTCCACTTTCAATTGTCAATTCAAATTGTTTTTCAAAATTGCTTAACACTGTAAAAACCCGTCATCTTCTCACTTATATTCCAAAGCCTCTTGGCCAGTTCCTTATCATAAGACAGCCTGGAGGACTGTATGGCCCTGCATTTTGCAAAATACTTCCCGGAAACTCCCTGGACTTCTTCTGACGCTGCCAGGTAAACCGAGGTAGCAGCTCCCTGCTCCGGTGTAAGGAAAAATGGTTTCAAAAGCCTGGTTATGAAGGTGCCGAAGCCGGTGCTTCTGTTGATGCCCATCTGAGTAGCCACCGCTCCAGGATGAAGGCAGTTTGCCGTAATTCCGTAGCCCTTCAGCCTTTCCGCCAGCTCGTAGGTAAAGAGCACGTTGGCCAGTTTTGATTGACAGTAAGCCCTTACCAGATTGTAATTCCCGGTTAGGTTCAAATCGTCAAGATGTATTTTCCCCTGCTTGTGGGCACCGGAAGCTACCACTACAATCCTTGAGGGTGCCCCGGCCTTCAGAGCGTCCAAAAGCAGGTTTGTAAGCAAGAAGTGCCCAAGATGGTTTACGCCGAACTGCAGCTCAAAGCCGTCCACTGTTTCATGCCTTCCCGGTATTATAACACCGGCATTGTTAACCAGTACATTAAGCCTGCCGTATTTCCTCTTGAATTCTTCTGCGAAACCGCGTATGCTTTCCAGGCTCCCCAGATTGCAGAGCATCATATCCACTTCGCTGCTTCCGGTTTCCTTCCTTATATCCTCCAAGGCCTTCTCTCCTCTTTCCTTGTTCCTGCATAATATAACCACATGGGCACCATGCTTTGCAAGCAATACCGCAGCGGCCTTTCCCATTCCAGCACTGCCGCCGGTGATAAGTACTATATCTCCCTTATTCATACAATATCAATCTCCAATTTCAATAATTTAACATTGATTTTTACGCTTTCTCGATATCTCTTATACCTATTATACATATTCTCAACCCATTTAAAAATAGGGACGGTCCACTACTTTTACAGATGCGGAAATTTAAGCCTTTAGTATTCGCCCAAGAAAATATCGAATCTTCACCGATTTTTTCCGTTTGTAAAATTTCATCATATTTTTCGGATAAAATATCGAATCTTTACGGATTTTTATCCGACTGTTTATAAGAAATTTTACAGATTAGGCGATAAATTAAGAAGTAAATTCCCGCATCTATACAGTAATGACCCGTCCCAATAATTTCAGTGCTTCTTGTTAGGCGATAGTATCATGAACATATTTTTCCCCTCCAGCTGGGGAGCCTTTTCCACCACTCCCAAGCCTTCCAACTTGGAGAGAAAGGTGTCAAAAACCTTTGTCCCCATGCTGGTGTAATTGTTTTGCCTGCCTTTGAACCTTATGGATACCTTCACCTTGTTGTCATTTGATAAAAACTTCTTTGCATTGTTGGCTTTTATTTCTATGTCATGCTCCTCGATAGTGGCGCTCAGCCGTACTTCTTTAACTTCAGTAACCGTCTGATTCTTCCTTGCCTCTTTCTGTTTTTTAGACTGTTCGTATAAAAACTTATTATAATCCATTATTCTGCAAACCGGAGGATTTGCTGCCGGCGAAATCATAACCAGGTCCAGATTTTTTTCCCTGGCCATCAACAAGGCCTCCCTGGTTTTGATGATACGGCTCTCCGCCTCTCCTACCAGCCGTATTTCCTTATCCCTTATACCCTCGTTTAAAGCTATTTTTTTGTCTATAAATAACACCTCCAAATTAATATATCTTGTTAATTAAAAACGGATATAACCCGTTACTTTTCAACAGCATCAGATAAGCATTCTTCAATAAGTTCCTCAGTAATTTGAAAAATTTCCTCAGCCTCTTCTTTTTCTTTATTTTTTTCTTCCAAATTCATTTAATCTCCTCCTATCCTTCTTATAGAAATATGCCGTCAATTGATAATTTATTCAGGAAGTATACGGACTTTTACCCTGCCATACCCTTTTATGGATATCCAACTTCAACTACGATTTTAACTTGTTCCATAACCGGTTGAAGATTCCGGATTTTCGAACGTGTTAAAATTAAGTTTTCGTAAAAGATATCTCTTAATATATATAGCAAAAAACTTCATTATGTTGTCTTCTTATTATTATCGCCTCTATTTACCATTTTATACCAAACCCTGGTTAAAGACAACAGAGGACGGTTCAATCATTTTTCCACATTCTGACCCCCTACTCCGGTACAGGGCCCAGCTGAATACCCAGCCTCATCCCGAGGCTCCATGTCAGTACTCTACGGGACAGAGCACGCCTATAATACTCGGCCTCCTCGCAGGTCTTTGTCCTGATTATAAAAGTAGAAAAAACTGGTTAAGTTTGATATAATTGAATTTATCAGGCAAATTCAGCAAACAAGGGCGGGTAATGATGAGGAAAAAGCTATATGTAAGCAAGACAGTTGTTTCATTGATTATCTTTAATATAATCCAGGCTTCTGCGGCCATCGGAGTTTTATTGTACAACTATTTTCACGGCAGCAGAAGACTTGAGGATAACCTGAACAGCGAG
>JAUZPH010000232.1 GCA_030706065.1 Bacillota bacterium
AAAGTTGCACCTTTTTACCCTGAGAGCATCAAATACTTTCTCAGTATATTCCAAGGACTGATCATTGATTGTTGATGGGAATACTTTCTCCAAGGGATTTGTCCATTCTCTTATCAAGTCATCTAGAGTAAGTGTCATATTCTTTATGTCTACAGCTTCCTCAAATTGCGTATTACCTATCTCAATATACTCAAAATCTTTGAGCAGTTCCTGAAGCTCAATATCCTTCTTTAACTCCAGCAAAAATGAACCGTATCTTGGTAAAAACAAATCCAAATCCCTTGAGGATTCCGAGAATTTGAAACCAATTTTGTTTCCAAAGCACATTTTTGAAACCGCTTCGCATATTCCGCCTCCTCTGATACTTTGACAGGACAGCACCTTCCCTCCGTCTATCATAACCTTTACGATACTGAAAACAGCTTTTAAGCTATTAAAGTCCGGTATATAGTCTGTATTAACTTTTGGTCCAATTAATATTACCTTGCTGTCATTTCCCTTAAATTCCTGCGAAACCACCTTTTCACAATTTTGAATAACGTCTACCGCAAAAGCCACCAGTGTAGGTGGAACATCCATTTCATTAAAGCTTCCGGACATACTGTCCTTGCCGCCTATAGCCGCTATCCCGAGATTTTTTTGAACATAATATGCTCCCAGCAGTGCTGCAAAAGGTTTTCCCCATCTCGAAGGGTCATTTCCCAGTCTTTCAAAGTATTCCTGAAAGGTCAACTTAACATTGGAATAATCTGCGCCTACAGCAACTGCTCTGGAAACAGCTTCAACAACTGCATAGACCGCTCCGTGAAAAGGACTTAATCTTGATATATTGGGGTTAAAACCATATGACATTATGGATGCAGTTTTCGTTACTCCTTTAAGCACCGGTAGTTTGCATACCATAGCTTCTGCAGGCGTCAGTTGATATTTCCCTCCAAAAGGCATAAGCACCGAACCGGAACCGATAGTACTGTCAAATCTTTCTGCCAGGCCCTTCTGTGAGCAAACATTTAAATTTCTTAAGGTACTCGTCCATTTTTCTTTTAAATCATACTCTTCCGACGCTGGTTCAAAGAATTTGTCCAACGAACCCGGAGCTTTTACTTCCACTTTTGTATAGGATTTTGCTCCATTTGTATTTAAAAATTCTCTGCTTATATCGACAATGACTTTATTTCTCCAAGTCATAATGAGTCTTGATTCTTCTGTTACCTCAGCAACCACTGCAGCTTCCAGGTTTTCCTCTTCGGAAAGCCTTATAAACTCTTCAACATCCTTAGCTTCAACAACTACAGCCATTCTTTCCTGGGATTCTGAAATAGCTATTTCCGTTCCGTCCAACCCTTCGTATTTTCTTGGAACCTTGTCCAAATCAATTCTCAGGCCGTCTGCCAATTCCCCAATAGCCACCGAAACACCGCCGGCTCCAAAATCATTACACCTTTTAATAAGTCTGCTTGCTTCTTTCTTCCTGAAGAGCCTTTGGATTTTTCTTTCCGTAGGAGGATTGCCCTTTTGAACTTCTGCCCCGCAGCTTGCAAGCGAATCTGCAGTGTGCTTCTTTGAAGAGCCGGTAGCCCCTCCACATCCATCTCTTCCTGTCCTTCCTCCGAGTAGTACAACCAAATCTCCAGGTGACGGAGCTTTTCTTATTACATTTTCTGAAGGTGCTG
This sequence comes from Bacillota bacterium, assembly GCA_030706065.1. Classification (GTDB taxonomy): domain Bacteria; phylum Bacillota; class Clostridia; order Clostridiales; family Clostridiaceae; genus JAEZDX01. Next base: position 1,674 of record JAUZPH010000232.1, read on the forward strand.
CTCCGATAACTGCCCCGATTTCCATTCTCTTTGCAATATAACCTTCATCATATATTTCTGCCACCATACCCGTTGAAAGCCCTATTTGATTTCCATAAGAGCTGTATCCGTGGGCAGCACCCGTTGTTATTTTTCTTTGAGGAAGCTTCCCCGGAAGAGTTTCTTCAACTCTGGCTCTCGGATCTCCGCTTCCTGTTACTCTCATTGCCTGATAAACATAGGCTCTCCCGGAGAGCGGGTCACGGATTGCTCCGCCCAAACAAGTGGCTGCACCTCCAAAGGGCTCAATTTCCGTTGGGTGGTTGTGGGTTTCATTTTTAAACATGACAAGCCATTCTTCAGTGCGGTCATCAATTATAACCGGCACTTTTATACTGCAGGCATTTATTTCATCAGATTCATCAAGACCCTTTATCCTGCCCTGTTTTTTCAATTCCTTCATGGCAATAAGTGCTATATCCATGAGGGTTATCGACTTTTCCCCACTGCCATAAACCACTGTTCTTGAATTCAAATATTCATTATAGCTCTTTAGAATTGGTTCACTGAAATTGCCCTCTTCTATAGAGACACTCTTCACCTCAGTCAGGAAGGTGGTATGCCTGCAGTGATCCGACCAGTAAGTATCCAGTACTCTTATTTCTGTAATTTTCGGGTTCCGCTTTTCTTCATCCCTGAAATAGTCTCTGCATAATATTAAATCATCTATGCTCATAGCCAGATTTAAATCTTCATGCATTTCTCCTATCTCAGAGTCAGTCCTAAGGATAAATCCTTTAATTACATCTACATCTCCCGGCACAGAATAACTTTGATCAATGGAATCTGACTTTGAGAGCTGTGCTTCTCTGGTATCTACCGGATTTATATAATATCTCTTTATTTTTTCAATCTCTTGGGAATTCAATCTGCTTTGGATGATAACAACTTTGGAGGTTTTCAGGAGCGGTCTTTTTTTATAGATAAGTTGAATGCATTCTGCCGCTGAATCAGCACGCTGGTCATATTGACCCGGAAGGTATTCTACTGCAAAGGCGTATTCATTTTCCTTTAAAGGAAAGCTTTCGCTGTATACTGTATCCACAGTTTTCTCTGAGAAGATATTTTTGACTGCTGAACGGAATTGTTCTTGTGAAAGGCCTTCTACATCATAACAATTTAATATCCTTATATTTTCTACGGATGTTATACCCAGATTTGTTTTTATATCTTCCTGAAGCTGCCTTGCTTCAATATCATATCCGGGCTTCTTTTCCACAAATACTCTCATAACATTACTTGACAAAGTTACTCCCCCTTGCATAAAATAATAGACCATGGAATGAGTAAATCCAACGGTCAACAAAAAGAGGTAACCTGATATCCCGGAGTATTCAAGTTAATAACTGCATGTAGATTGATTTTAGAATATAATTAATAAATCTCCATGCATAAATAAGCCTATTAGCTCGGAATACACTAAGGAATTATACCTGTGGATTTACCCATAGCCAGAAAGTTTAAGGCTTCACTGTAGAGACTCCTGAACCATATTATCAGGATTATATGGATAAACTTATGAACTTTGATAATATAGTACCATCGTCTTTCAATATAGTCAATGTTATTTCAAAAAAATATCATATAATTCGTATCAGTACGAATTATATGATATTTTAGAAACTCTATTATTCAGATATATCAACTTCTGCTTTCTTTTTTGTTGATTTCCTTGTTTTCTTTACTGCACCGGCTGTTTTTTCTGAAGGATTATCCTTTGGTCCTTCAAACTGACTTTTTTTAGTTGCCGACTTTCTCCTCTTCGGTACAAGGGCTTTATAGATGTCAGCGGTAAGTTCTGCAGTTTTAGACCAATTATAATTATCCTGTACCTTTGAAAGTGCTGCAGAAGTCAGTTTCTGCTTTAATTCTCCGTTGTCCAAGAGCTCATTTACCCTGCTCGCCAATTCATATATAGAGCCGCTGGCAAAGGTTAAACCATCTTCATTATGTGATATTATTTCCTTTAATCCGCCGCAATCAGAGGCAATCACTGCACATTCTGCAGCCATTCCTTCCAATGCTACAATTCCAAAGGGCTCATACAATGATGGAACAATCAGTGCATCTGCGATCCTCAGCAGTTTTTCCTTGTCGTTGTTTTCTATAAATCCTGTGAAGATGAATCTTTCCGATAACCCGGAGATATCTGCCTTCTTCTTTAGCTCTTCCGTCATCGGACCGGAACCAGCTATGATAAATTTAACATTATTATGTTTGCTTAATATGATTGGGGCAGCTTCAATCAGAAGTTGTATACCTTTTTCATAAACATGCCTTCCGATGAATAATAAAATTCTATCTCCGCCAGCGCCGAATTTCTTTCTAAACTCCTCCAAAACTGTCATGTCCGGTTCCCGAACCCTGACTCCATTTGGTATTACTGCTACATTTTCAGCAGCATATTCAAATGTTGAAGATATGTGTTCTTTCATATATGGGCTGCAGCATATAACCCTATCGGATTCGTGAAGAATAAAGTTCTCTACAGCTGAGATATACTTTTGAAGATCGCTGTAGATTCCATTATTTCTACCGTACTCAGTAGAGTGAATTGTAGAGATCAAGGGAAGTTTATAGCTGTCCTTAATTACCTTGCCTGCATATGCAACCAGCCAGTCATGAATATGTAGGACATCAAACTTCTTACCTTCATTAAATAATTTTATACACTGTTCGATAATGGAATAATTCAGATGGTTTACCCACTCTGTAAAATTATATACCGGGATACTGAAGGGAATCGTTCTGTAAACTGTTACACCACTGTCCTCTTCTGACAGAGGTGCGCTGTCATGATTGCAGGTAATAACAGTAACTTGATGGCCCTGTTCCTTTAAGCTGTGGCTCAAATTATAAACATGTGTTGAAATTCCGCCAATATTCCTCGGCGGATATTCCCAGGATAAAATCAAGATATTCATTTTTAACCTCCTATTTAAAAAGCTAATAAATTAATGTACTATTTTGCATAATACCAATTATAGCCATTTAATTTACAAATTCAATAAAAACAACTTCAAAAATCCATCATTTAACTAATATTTACAAAAGTCATAAATGTAAATGTTATTATTTAACAAGTCCAAACCGAAACTAAGAATATTAAGTTATCTACTTAGATTTTTTAAATAGGACATCGAATTAATCCTAAAGCAAAAAACACCGCAAATCAAAGCGGTGCTTTTTATCAAATTATTTCTTGAGCATTTCTCCAATAGCTGCAATATTACCAAAGGTGGATAAGGCTTCATTGGGAATTATCAACTTATTGGCAGGATTCTTGGCCATTTCCTGCAGAGCTTCAACCTGCTTGAGAGCAATTACCGTCTCATTTGTACCGGAATCAATTATAGCTTTGTTAACTATTTCAATAGCCTGTGCCTGTGCTGCGGCAATAGCTTCTATAGCCTTTGCTTTACCTTCGGCTTCAAGTAGCTGTGATTCTTTTAAACCCTCGGCTCGTCTGATATTTGCTTCCTTATCAGCTTCTGCCGTCAATATCTTTGCCTGCTTCTCACCCTCAGCCCTTGCAATTTCTGCCTGCTTTTGTCCTTCTGCCTGCAGAATTGCAGCTCTCTTATCTCTTTCAGCTCTCATCTGTTTTTCCATGGCCTGCTGAATTTCAGCGGGAGGTATGATATTCTTAATCTCAACTGACAATATCTTTATACCATATGCATCTGTGACCTCGTCAATTATCTCAAGAAGCTTGGAATTAATTCTGTCCCTGCCGGAAAGGACCTCATCAAGTGTCATGTCCCCAACTATATTTCTCATATTTGTGATAGTTGAATAAACAATACCGTGGGTATAATTTTCTATATTATAGACTGCATCTCTAGAAGCCATTACCTTGTAGAAAATTACGTTGTCAATGGATATTTTTACATTATCCTTTGTTATTACACTCTGTGGTTCAATATCAAGAATCTGCTGCTTTGTCGAAACCTTCTTTCTGACAAAATCAAAGAAAGGCAATATTAAATGCCATCCCGGTTCCAGTACCTTGTAGAACTGGCCGAACCTTTCAAGCACATAAACATATCCGGTGTTTACAACCCTGATTGATGAAATAACTATTATAAAAACAATGAACAGTAAAATAACCAAAACAACCATATTACTATATCCCCCTAAAAATCAGATTTTAAACTAATTAATCCTTTAAAGCTTTCTAATCAGAAGCTTATTTCCCTCAATGCCTGTAATTGTCACTCTGCTGCCTTTTTCTATCGGCTCACCATCATTTTTTACCGTCCAGTAGATTCCGTCAATTTTTATATTTGCTTTTTCAATCACGTTCTCATCTATAGTCAATTGCCTGCCTATATACCCTTCCTCAGTAGTCGGTGTCTTTACAACAGTTTTCTTTATAGTATTTTTAGCAAGTGGATATCCCACACCGGTAAACAAAGCGCTTACAAAAACGAAGGTAATAACCTGTGCAGAAATCTGGTAACCCAGTACATTGGCAATAATTGCAGCAACCGCC
>JAUZPH010000233.1 GCA_030706065.1 Bacillota bacterium
ATATGGATAGTTATAGTAATATAATGTACAATAAATAATAAATTGTTGAGATGGAGTGATATTATGACAGAGAAATTGTACTATGATGATGTTTACATAAAGGAGAGCCTCTCAAGGGTAGTGGAAGCTTTTGAAAAGGATGGAAAACTGCTGGTGGTACTGGATAAGACACCTTTTTACCCCGAAGGTGGAGGTCAGCCTTCCGATACCGGCAGGATAGGTGATGCCCATGTATCCTACGTATTTGAAGAAGACGACACAATTTATCATGTAGTGGATAAGCTTCCTGAGAACACTCTGGTATTGTGTAATATCGACTTTGAGAGAAGATATGATTTTATGCAGCAGCATTCCGGAGAACATATGCTGGCGGCCACCTTCTACAAGCTCTATGGCGCCGTAAGCCAGGGCTTCCATATGGGAGATGATTATGTAAGCATTGATATGAGCTTTACCGAAATATCCACTGAAGAAGTAAAAAGAATTGAGAGTGTTGTAAACGGCCATATATATAGTAATGTCCCTGTAAATACTTTCGTGGTGACTCCCGAGGAAAGCAGAAGCCTGACACTGAGAAAAAGAGTGGAGGGTGAAGATCAGGTCAGGATTGTGCAGATTGGAGAAGTGGATGCCTGCGCCTGCTGCGGCACTCATGTAAAATATACTGGAGAAGTGGGCATAATCAAAATAATTAAGACGGAAAAGTACAAGGGGATGACAAGGATATATTTCAAATGCGGCAGAAGGGCCTTTGAAGATTACATCCTGAAGCATGACATAGTAAGTACTCTGGTCAGAAACCTGTCTACAGGGGAAGGGGAACTGGTGGATAAGGCAACAAACGATATGGCCGAGGTAAAGGCCCTGGGAAGAAAGCTTGGAGAATACAAGAGGAGGCTTTCAGGCTACGAGGCTCAGAATTTGAAGGCCCGTGCAGAGAATAGAGTAGTTTCTTTTATATATGAAGACAAGGAAATGGATGAAGTTCAGATGATTGCTGAGGATTTAGCCTCGGAGGACTTGTTTATAATACTGGGTTCCGCACTTTCCAGGGGGATAATAGTATTCTCCGGGGGAGGGCACAACGTAAATGTAGGACAGTTTTTTAAGGAAAATATGAAAGCCTTTAGTGGAAAGGGCGGCGGAAGCGCAAAGAGGGCACAGGGTTCCTTCGGCTATGCTGAGGATATGAAGGCCTTTGCAGCGGAATTATTGAAACAGGTGAATAAATAACCTGTGAGCATATCAGAATGGATAGTGGGTAATTGGCAGGGGGAGCAAGCTTGATAAAGAAGATATTTGAAGACAGGAAATTTTACAGCACTTTGGTTAAAATAGCCTTACCGATAGTTATTCAGAATTTGATTATGTCATCTCTGAATCTGGTCGACGTATTTATTATCGGTGGATTGGGCCAGACAGCAATCGCCTCCGTGGGCCTGGCAAATCAGTACTTTTTTCTTTTGAACCTGCTGCTTTTTGGGATTTCCAGTGGGTCAGCCATCTTTACGGCACAATACTGGGGCAAAAGGGATGTTAAGGGCATAAGGAAGGTTTTGGGCCTGTGCCTGATGACCGGTGTTGCGGCAGCAGCGGTATTTACCCTGGGTGGTCTGGTTTTCCCCAGGCAGATACTTGGGCTCTTTTCCAATGATCCGGTGGTAGTAGCCATGGGGAGTGCCTATTTGAGAATTATTGTATTCAGTTACATTGTTACAGCTGTTACCTTTGGTTACTCAGTCGTACTGAGGAGTACAGGCAATGCCAAGGTCCCCATGTTTGTCAGCATGATAGCCCTGGGTATAAATACTGTATTAAATATCCTGTTGGTATATGGCTATTTCTGCTTTCCCAAAATGGGAGTTCAGGGTTCAGCTGTGGCAACCACCATTGCCAGGTTTATAGAAGTCTCTCTTTTACTCTTCATCATATATGGAAACAGGCTTCCTGTAGCGGCTTCCCTCAAAGAGATGAGAGCCTTCAACGGTGCCTATGTGCTGGAATATTTTAAAGTAACCCTTCCCGTAATAGCAAATGAATCCTTTTGGGCACTGGGTGTCTCAGTATATCAGGTGGTTTATGCCCATATGGGAACGGATGTGGTGGCATCAACCCAGCTTTCAGGTACCATTGAGAGGATAACCTGGGTATTGTTTATGGGGCTGGGCAATTGCTGCGCCATCATGATAGGCAACAAGCTCGGACAGGGGGAAAGTGAGATAGTCATAAAATACGCCAAAAGATTTTTGAAACTGGGAACAGTTCTTGCCGTCTTCACAGGAGTTATAGTGATAGCGGTTTCTCCCTATATAGTAAATCTTATGGATATACCTATTGAGACGCGGGAGTTTGCACAGAAGAATTTGATAGTATTCTCTTGCATTATGTGGGAAAGAGTATTAAACTTTATTATAATAATTGGAATCTTGAGGAGCGGAGGAGATACAATCTTCTGTGCTTTCATAGATTTGGGAGGGGTATGGCTTGTGGGAATACCGATGGCATTCGTCGGCGGATTTTGGCTGAAGCTTCCCGTTTACTGGGTCTATGCAATGGTTAGCCTTGAGGAAACCTTCAAGCTGATATTCGGAATACCGAGAGTTAATTCTAAAAGATGGATTAACAATCTGAATAAGGCTTAGAAATAAAAATTGTGGGGAGGAATTATGATGAGCAAATATAAGGTAGGCGACCAATTGATTATTGTTCACAATCCTGATCATGAAAAGGAAGTTCTGAAGGAGAAGACAAAGCTTGAGGTGCATGACGACGTAGCTACAATCTCCTGGGCACTCAAGATAGTAAAGGTGGAATATGACAAGCCAAATGTAATACTGACCTACAGGAATCTTTATGGAGAGGAAAACAAGGTCTTTGCAGTCTGCAAGGATGTTGCCAGCTTTGATCAGGAGATGGTTCTTGAAAAGGCACTGCTTAAGGCGTTCCAGAACGAGATTATAGATATCAGCGTGACAAAAAATGCATGGAAGAGGCATGAAAAATAGGCAGCGGTTATACAGATGCGGAAAATTCCGAATCTATATTGAAGAAAATGTTTTAACAGAACTTTAACAGTTATAAGCAACTTGTACTGTATTTTCATATAATCAAATTGTAGTTTTTATGTTATAATTAAGATAATATAATATAAAAATTGGGAGGAGATTTATTGTTAAGGTGTGAGGTTTGTGGAAGAAGTGCAGATGTGCATCATATAGTTCACAGGTGCGAAGGCGGACTTGACCATCCTTTGAATTACAAGTGCCTGTGCCAGGAACATCATAGAGGCAAGAATGGGCCCCATAAATCAAAAGACATCGATCTGAAGTATAAATTGGAGCTTCAGAAAAAACTGGAGGGACTTCTTCAAGAGGAGTATTATCCCCTGGAAAAGCTGTGCTCAATGCTGGAGCTTAAGCCAAAGACTATGAAGAGGCTGCTTGGCGGCTATCATCTGTATAAGGAAGGCTACAGGAGCGATGATGTCATCTATGAATTGATGGGCAGGATGATGTATGATGAAGTGATGCTGGAGCACTATTATGATTTCATGCCGGTCTATAATTTCGCATGACCTGACTAGAGTAAATAAATTTATATATATGAGATAGAGGTAACTGTTTAGGATAGTTACCTCTATTATTTTTGGTTGGTCCACTAAAAGAAGAATATTTTATAACGTGCTGAACACAATATCAGAAGAAGGCAGGTGATACAGATGGATAAAAAGGAAGACGGAAAGGAAAATGACATACAGGAGTATCCCATGGGAAGCGGGATAACCTCCAGAAAGAAGACGGATATAGAAAGCCTCACAAGAGCCAAGGACTTTTCGATGAAGAAATCCCTTGAAGGGACCGATGAAAAGTTTATGACATGAACTGAAAGTATTAAAGAAGCGGAAATTTAAACATTCAGTATTCGCCTGAGAAAATATCGAATCCTCACCGATTTTTCGAAGGTGATAGATTAAAATATAATTTCCGCATCTATTTGCGCAAAGAACTTTATAACTTTATATGAGAATAAACGAGAATTCCAGGCAGGAAGATATCTTGTTAACAAGATAAGAAGATAACTTTCTGCGGCTTTTTATAGCATGGACAAGCTATGGGACGGGAAAGCAAAATTTGCTGAGGTACATAATAAAATAATAGTTTTTGCTTAAATTCTGCTCCTTATATAAAATTTTTGATATATCAGATATTTTTATGTTATTATGTAGATGTGTGAGTTTATATTTTAATTTATCACCTCATAAAAATCGTCCTCTTCGATATTTTCTCCGGTGAATTTGTTAAGGTTTAAACTCACACATCTTTACAGATGCGGAAATTTAAACCTTAAAGTATTCGTCTGAGAAAATATCGAATCTTCACCGATTTTTCGAAGGCGATAGATTAAAATATAAATTTCCGCAGCTATAATTACATTGTGGGGTGGGGATTTGATGAGCAGATATCTGGTTATTAATTCAGAGGTGCTTCCGGAAGTATATGAAAAGGTCGTTGAAGTAAAGGAAATGATGAGAACCAATAGTGTAAAAGATGTGACGGAGGCCGTGAAGATAGTGGGTCTCAGCAGAAGTACTTTTTATAAATACAAGGATCATGTATTTGCATTAAAGGAAGGTATGAAGGGACAGAAAGCCACTATTTCCATTATAATTATCGATAAGGCCGGTACTCTGTCAAATATCCTGGATAATATTGCTAAGCACGGTGGAAATATATATACTATAAACCAGGATATACCGATAAATGGTGCTGCATATATAAATATCACCCTGGACATGTCTGGATTGAATATTGAGATAAAGGAATTGATTGACATATTGAGTTCCTTGAAAAATATAATCAAGGTTGATTTGATAGCTGTCGAATAATTTGTATATATTGTTTACATCTTGGAAGGGAGATGGGTTACTTGAAGTTGATTTTTTTTGATACTGAAACTACGAGCCTGCGTCCGGGGAGCATATGTCAGCTCAGCTACATTGTTGTGGATACCTCTGTAAAACCGCAGAGTATAAGGGGAGAGAATATATTTTTTGCTGTAGAGGATATGGATCCCTCTGCTGAAGAGATTCATGGCTTCAGCATTGAAGACCTTTATGAGCTCAGCGGGGGCTTATATTTTGAGGATTACTTTGAGAAAATTTATGACGAGTTCAGCAGTGCAGACTTTCTCATTGGACATAATGTGAATTTTGATATAGGCTTTCTTTCCCATGAACTGGAGGGCTGCGGAGAAGAATTTGTGCCCCAAAAGGTCTTTTGTACAATGAATTACTACAAGGATATATGCAAGTATGTAAACTTCAGGGGCGAGAGAAAGAATCCCAAGCTTTCAGAGCTGGTAAGCTTTCTGGGTATAACCGAAGAAACAATAAATGAGACCAGTAAGAAGCTTTTTGGCGGCACCGGGAATTATCATGATGCAAGATTCGATACGGCAGCTACCTATCTCACTGTAACAGAGGGAATAAAAAAAGGCTTTATACCTAAAAACTATTTTTCAAGCAAAGCATGAAGAAAAGTAATTCTGCATAAACATGCAACATTTCTGTTGCGGCGCATATACTGAACTGCCACAAGGAAAAGGGGCGGAAACTGCAAAAGATGTTAATAACCATTGAATATTCAAATGGATTATTAACATCTTTTTATTGCAAAAAAATATTGCATTATACATGACTATGGGTGTATAATTATGCATATAATATTTATAATTATAAGTTAGCCGTTAATTTTTATTAAAGAGTACTGGGGGGCTTGTAATGAGTAATGGGGGCTTAATAGTAAGGAAAGCTGTACAATCGGATATACCAGCTATACAAAAGATTACCCGTGAGGCTTTTGAAATGTATGTATTATGTGCCGGCATACCTGGTACGACGGCGGCCCTTGAGGAAAACTATGAGGATATAAAAAGGGATATAGAAACAAAATGCTGCTTCGTTGCAGAACTTAATGGAATGGTAGTAGGCAGTGTCAGGGTTGAGGTTGAGGAGGACCATACTGCCTATTTAAGCAGATTCGGGGTATCTCTCGACGCTCAGAGCAGAGGAGTAGGTGGAAGGCTCATGGATATGGTGGATGAGGCCATGAAGACTGCAGGGGTGGAAAGAATTTATCTGCATACTGCCTCAAAAATACTTTCACTTGTCAGGTTCTATTACGGCAGGGGATTTTATATAGACTC
>JAUZPH010000234.1 GCA_030706065.1 Bacillota bacterium
AAACAAATTATATCACCATTTATCAAAATCATAAGGTATAAATGCTTGGCTCAAGCTGATCTAAATAATCCAATGATTTTCCGGTTCCTATTGCTACACATGCAACAGTATTATCTGCAACATATACTGGTACTTTTGTTGCCTCTGATATTCTGTCACCAAGCCCATATAGCAGAGAACCACCGCCTGTCATGATTATACCTCTTTCCATTATATCTGCTGCCAGTTCAGGAGGAGTTTTCTCTAAAACTGAATGTGCACAATCAACTATAGCTGCTACAGTTTCATTTAAAGCCTCTCTCATTTCTTCCGAGGTAACTGTCAAATTTTTAGGTAAACCCGTAATGAGGTCCCTCCCTCTTATCTCCATAGTTGTATCCTTATCTCTTTTATATGCTGTCCCTATGTTAATTTTCATATCCTCGGCAGTTCTTTCACCAATCATTAATTTATGTTTCTTCCTAATATATCTTATTATGGCCTCATCAAACTTGTCTCCCGCAACTTTGATGGAAGACCTTACTACCATACCATCGAGAGATATAACAGCTATGTCAGTGGTGCCACCACCAATATCAATCACCATATTTCCGCTGGCCTTGGTAATGTCCAGCCCAGCACCTATTGCCGCTGCCAAAGGCTCTTCAATGAGGAAAACCTTTTTCGCTCCGGCATTCATAGCGGCATCCTTAACTGCTCTCTTTTCTACTTCTGTGGCTTCACAGGGTACACAAACCATTACCCTCGGGGCAGAAATTCTTCTTTTCCCGCAGGCTTTCTTAATGAAATATTTAAGCATCTTCTCTGTAATGTCATAGTCAGAAATTACTCCGTCTCTTAAAGGTCTGATTGCAACTATATTTCCTGGTGTTCTGCCAATCATCTTTCTAGCATCCTCACCTACAGCGAGCACCTTGTTATTGGTTTTATCAATAGCAACCACCGATGGCTCCTTTAAAATAACACCTTTTCCCTTTAAGTAAACGAGAACCGTAGCTGTGCCTAAATCTATTCCCATGTCCGCACCCATACCAAAAAACCACATTCCTAAACCCACTCCTGCCTATTTACACATTTTTATTTATTTTTCTATAAGATTACAAAAATCTCATATTTAATTATACTAGGAATGTGGTTAACCTTCAATAGCTTTATACTTCATCTTTGTGGCTTTTCCACCTCTTATGTGCCTCTCAGCTTTGTTTAAATCCAATATAGTCTTTGCTTCTTTTGCAATAGAAGGATTTATCTTGGGCAATCTTTCTGTCATATCTTTGTGTATTGTGCTCTTACTAACTCCAAAAACCTTTGCTGTTTTTCTTATTGTGGCCTTTGAATCTATGATGTAGTTAGCGACTTCAAGAACCCTTTCTTCTATGTAGTCTTTCAAAGTGCTACCTCCTTAACTCTCTATAATTTATAAATATGCGCTTGTTCATTCTTAAATTACCTCCCATCGGCTAATACCGGATAAAATTCGTCATATTGCCGATGGGAGTTTTAACTAGTTACTTTTCGCTGAACTATAGGTTACATATTTTGCGGGATCTACATATTCACTGCTCTTCATTACTTCAAAATGAAGATGGTCTCCAAATTTTTCCTCGGAATAATTGGCTCTTGTCTTTCCAACATATCCAATTACCTGACCCTTCGTTACTTTGTCTCCCGCCTTCAGTTTTACATCGTCCCTCAGGTTTGCATAGATGGTCTTCAAGCCGTTCTGATGGTCAATTATTATATATTGACCAAGTTCTGTCCCATCGTTAAACACGGTTTCTACTTTACCATCCAGGACTGCATGAACAGGACTGTTAAGCTGAGCACTTATTTCTATTCCAAAGTTGGTCTTGTATGTGCCGATAGTGTCACATTTTACAAGATCTGTGGTATACCCTCTGGCAAGTGTTCCTTCTACAGGCTTGGTGAATGTATAATCAGTAGTCTTGGAAACTGCAGAAGATGATGCCCCCTTGTTAGGAACAGAAATATTTGCAGGATTCTTAACTTGAAGAGCATTGTTAGGTATTGTATTTTGCCCTTCATTACTGTTTGATGCCACATTTGATCCGCTTTTTTCTACTACTGGTGGGTTTTTAACTGCCTTACTGTTTCTTGCAGTTATTGCCGCAACTGTAGCAACTACGCAGAGGCAAACAAACAATATTACATAGAATCCCTCCTTCTTGAAAAAATTTGATGATTTGTTAAATAATCTTTTGTCCATATGAACACCTCCTTTTTGTAGTCTGTCCAGAGACTAGTAAAAAATACACTTTGCCATAGAAAAATTTTCCTGTTATTTTTACATTTAATGACACTTTTCATATTTTCATGCCATAAAATCTTAGAAAACAGTTCTGAAACCCTTATAACTTTGAATGTTAACAAATGAAACCCTCTATAATAGGCGAAACTACATAAAAAAACTGCATCTGGTTACTTTAACCAAATGCAGAGCATTTATTCCAATTATTGAGTTTTCTGTACTTTTGTACCTTGATAGTAATGAGTCAGTATTTGTACATAATTGCTCCCGTTCTTTGCCATCACATCTGCTCCCCACTGGCTCATGCCAACTTGATGCCCATATCCCAGGCACTGAATCTCCACCACATCCTTTTTAAAGTTAAAAGTGAAATTTGCAGAATGAAGATTAAGTCCAAATCTGAATTGGGAGCCTGTGACGGTTATGCTGCCAACCTTGAGCTTTGTTACGGTTCCAGCCTCGCTTGCCGAAAGGATCTCTATCTGTTTATGAAGGCTTGCATCACTTACCTTTGCATTTGGGAATGCCTTATTAATTAGATCGGCCAGATCCTTGTATTTATATTGATATACCTTCTTGTAATCTTCTCCTGCAATCTCTTCGCCAGGACTATCAACACTTTTCAAATAAGGCGAACTTGATCCAAACACCGCTGCCGCATCTTCTGTTTTACCTGAGCTGGCTGAAAAGTATTGAGGGCTCATTACAAGTTCTCCGTTGTAGGTCAGTACCTGTCCTTCCGTGGCTTTTACCGCCGATACTACTTTATCCCACAATTCCTGCCGCTGGCTTTCATTCCATTCCATAAATTTCTGTTCCTTGCTCTCATATACCTGACAGTGAACGGTATCGCAGATATCAGCCCCCGGAGCTTTTGAGCAGCCTGCACCACCTAGTGACTTTACATGAGCCAGAGCAAAGGTTCTTGCAGCAACAGCCTGTGCCTTCAAAGCCTCTATTTCAAATCCTGCCGGCATTTCCCCGGATACCACCCCGGGTAAATAATCCTCAAGATTCATCTCAACAATCTTATTTTCACTGGATATAAAAACCTTTACCTTGTCCACCTTAATACCTATATCATTGAATTTTATACTGCTTTCGTTCAGATTAAACTCACCGATCTCCTTCAAGGAGGATGACTTCTTATCAGACTTTGATAAAATTGATACGGAAACCGGAAAGAGCAGGATAAATATCAGGATAGCTGCAATGATGTACTTGCCTTTGTTTATCTTCACCGCAAATATTATTCTCATCATATTCCTCATTTAACCTCCATGGTAAACCTTCTCCCAAAAATAAACAATTACTGAAAATGATTTGCCGCAAGTTTCTGTATAGGGTTTTTAAACTAAACTATTAACAGAACTGTGGAAATTCATCCACAGCTTATCGCCTTCAAAAAAACGTTGAAAATTCGATATTTTCTCAGGCGAATAATTAATGTAGAATTTCCACAGCTGTATACATGCTCAAAAATCGCTGAAGATTCGATATTTTCAGCATGCATAAGTTGAGTTTCGTATTTAAAACCCTTTATTATAAGTGTATTTAATACTAAAGGTAAATATTACTCATATCATCCTTGAGAAGATTAATAGGAAAATGTGGACATTAGAAACAAATTGGCATTCGGCACTTTGTAAGCGGCAGAATAATTGACAATGGACAATGGACAATTAAGGATGAAATTCAGCGGCGCTGAATTTCTACTATTATATTTTAAGCTTTTTCGCAGCATAGCGGAGAAAAAGCATCCTTGATTGTCAATTGTAAATTGTCAATTGTCCATTTGAATAATTATCCTCAACCAGTCAAAATAGTAATTTCCTTGGATAGCAATAAAAAAGAGGGTGTGACAAAAGTAAATTCATACTTTTGTCACACCCTCTTTTACAACTATTCTGATATTCTATTTATTTCTACTCCCAGCCTTCGGAACTTGTTTTCTATCTCAACATACCCTCGATCTATATGGTATATGTCACAGATAGTGGTTGAGCCTTCCGCCGCCATAGCCGCCAGAATGAGAGCTGCACCGGCTCTTAAATCCGTAGCCTTTACTTCTGCGCCGGACAGCCTTTCTACTCCCTCTATTACAGCACTTCTTCCATCAATTTTTATATTGGCTCCCATCCTTTTCAACTCCGAGGCATGCATAAACCTGTTTTCAAAAATGGTTTCAGTTATAAGGCTGGTACCCCTCACTGTACAAAGCAGTGCCATCATTTGTGCCTGCAT
Source organism: Bacillota bacterium (assembly GCA_030706065.1). GTDB lineage: Bacteria > Bacillota > Clostridia > Clostridiales > Clostridiaceae > JAEZDX01. The sequence goes on from JAUZPH010000234.1 coordinate 4,514, forward strand.
GTCTGTCGGAAAACCGGGATAAGGCATTGTTTTTATATCCACCGGCTTAAGCTCTCTGTCACCGTCTACAACAATGCTTTTTCCCTGTATTTCCATGGAAACACCACATTCCGTGAGCTTGGCTATAACCGGCTTCATGTGCTCTTCGAGAATTCCATTTATCTTTATTTTGCTTTTGGTTACTGCTGCTGCTATCATGAAAGTTCCCGCTTCAATTCTATCATAGATTGGAGTATGGCTGACCCCATCCAATTTCTTTACTCCTGTTATTTTAATAGTATCTGTTCCAGCACCCTTTATCATGGCCCCCATGGAATTTAAAAAAGATGCCAGGTCTTCTATCTCCGGTTCTGCTGCAGCATTTTCTATGGTTGTATCACCCTCGGCCAGTACTGCCGCCATCATTATATTTTCTGTAGCTCCTACAGATGGGAAATCAAGGTATATTTTATTACCTACAAGTTTACTGGTACTGGCTTCAACATGGCCCTGGCTTACACTTATCTTAGCCCCCAGCGCCTTAAAGCCTTTTAAATGCAGGTCAATGGGCCTGGTTCCGATATTGCAGCCTCCGGGCAGTGAAATTCTAAATTTACCGAACCTCGATATCATTGGCCCCATGATAAGAAAGGATGCTCTCATCTTTCCCACCAGATCACTATTCGGTTCTCCCGTAATCACCTTCGAGGTATCTATTATTATTGAACTATCTTCCTTATTTATTGTCACATCTGCATTCAGGGATTTTAATACGTTACATATCACTATTACATCTTCCAGCATGGGTGCATTTCTTATACAGCATTTATCTCCACAAAGAATACTTGCTGCAATAATTGGTAAAACTGAATTTTTAGCTGAACTGATATTTACTTCACCACTTAACTTGCATCCACCTTTTACAACGATTTTATCCATATTATCCTCCAAAAAAATTGTTAATAACTTGTGCTGATTATAGGCATGCCTATTATTATATAATTACCGGAACTGTAGCTGCATACTGCACAATTTATATCAACCAATTCGTTTCCAACTTTCATTGGTGTTCCATTGCCAGTAAATGCCGTAATACTGTAACCTCCTGAGATTGTAATATCCTTTATATTTGAAGCACCACCTTTTCTCAATATCCCTTTAACAGTTTCCTTCGCAGCAGATAAATCCTTTGTTTTGAGACTGGCCTTTATGTACATATAACATAAAGCACCCCTGCTTTTTGCCTTGGTTATTTCATCTATTTTTGTCCTGAGTTCCTCCAATTGTTTTATGGACTTGCTTTCTGCAATATTGACCACAATTCTCCCTTCCGGTTCTTTTAAGTACTCTATGGACCCTTTTGATGCATCAATATCAAACTGAACAGAATACTGGTCGTTATTCTTATATATCATGGAACTTACATCACTTGAATTCGGATATAAGCCATGAAAAATTTCAACACAAGTATTCTCTCCATTTTCAGTGCAAGAAAATTCATATCTAATACCATATTCTAAAATTCTGTCAGCAGTTTTCTCCAAAAGCTTTGTACTTAACTCAAAGTAATTGCTTGCATATGAAACAGTACTGTTAATATAGACAAATATTATAGAAATGAAGAAAAACAAAAATACCCTATGGATCTTGTTCATTCCCGTACCCCCTACCTTTCTCTTATGAGTATTGTCAAT